>JAUXAH010000318.1 GCA_030614945.1 Phycisphaerae bacterium | reverse complement strand
GCCGCCCCTGGATTAGGTGTAATGCCTTAGATAAATAATAATGCCGGTCAGAATCAGAACAACCACCACGCACACCCCTATAGCAGTTATAAATATCCACATAAAGCGTTTGTTCTGCCTGGAGATGATGTATTTGAGGTATCGGTCGCTGGTAGCAAAAGTCCGGCTCATCTGGATAATACTGTCGCTCTGGCCGATAGCGCTGCGGTTTAGTTTGTCCAGTGTCTCATTAAATTTGTTAAAGCTCTCAGCCATTTGCACATCGGTATCGGCAGCGGCGGCAAGCTGATGGTCGATATCAACCAGGGCATCGGTTTGTTTGGCGGTTTCAGTCGGAATCTTTTGAACAGCATCTATAAACTGCTCATCCTTGGTGGCGCTTGCTTTTAACCGTTCGAGCAACTGCTCTGTTATCCGCTTTTGATTTTCTACAACATCAGGAAAGCCTTCGAGCAATTTGGGCAGTCGTTCAATTCGGCCCATCAAATCTTCGTGCTGAGTGACTTGCTCATTCAAATGCTCGTTAATACCCCGCAATTGCTCAATGAGTTTATTAAAGCCCTCATGCAGTCTTTCGATTGACTCACGTTTATCCACCTGCTGAACCGTTTTGACTACAACCGGACTGCTCTGGGCAGCCTTGTCGTCAACAGCCGGCTCTGCCGATTCAGCGTTCCGGCTGATTAGACCCTGGTCATCTATCTGCGGCTGATAATCCGGAGCCCTGGTTAATTTGTGAGCCCGCAGCCAGCTGCCTGTTTTCGACTTTGTCCTCGACCAGAATTCCTTGATAGTCATTTTCAAAACTTCCTAAAAGGTAATCTCGATTCTCCATTCTCACATTTTTTTACCACCGAGTTCGCAGAGCCCGCTGAGTTTTTTAAATTTTGGTTTTTTCTCTGCGTTCTCTGTGTTCTCTGCGTTTAATTCTTTTGTCGCATCCAGCATCCGGCATATTAAAAGGTTTTCCTGCTGCAAATTCAAGTTGTTTTTGCTAATATAACCGGCACAAATCTATCACGTAACAATAAGGGTGAGCAAATGAAATTAGTTACATACTTGAGGAACCAGTCAATTTCCTGCGGAATACTGGCCAGCGAGCGTCTAATTGACATCCCATCGGCCTGGGATGGTCCAAATCCGCCCCGCAGCGTGAAAGAAATCCTCCAGAGGGGCCCGTCCTGCCTTGCGAAGCTCGCTGAGTTAGCCGGCTCGGCCGATGCTTTTACACCTCTCGATTCGGTCAAAATCCTTGCACCCATCCCACGACCGGGCAAAGCAATCGCACTTGCGGGAAACTATAGCGAGCACATTCGCGAGGCCGGCCTCGAGCTTGGCCTGTCGGATTCGCCGCGCCGGACGACCGTACCCAGGCCGTTTCTTATGCCGCCGACGGTGGTAATCGGGCCCGATGAGCAGATATCCTGGCCGGCTTACAGTGAAAAAATAGATTATGAAATCGAGCTTGCGGTAATAATCGGCAAAAAAGCGAAATGCGTTATGCCTGACAATTCCCTCGATGCAGTTGCCGGCTACACTATCTGTAACGATGTGTCGGCCCGCAGCGTAAGTTTTGCAAAGAGCCGGGCCGAGCGGCCCTGGGATGAATTTTACGACTGGCTGAACGGCAAATGGGCGGATGGTTTCCTGCCGATAGGCCCGTATCTGCTTACCGCCGATGAAATCGGGGATGTTCAAAATCTCGATATGATGCTCACCGTCAATGGCGAGGTTCGCCAGAACGCCAGTACTTCGCAGATGATTTATCCGGTGGCCGATATCGTCTCGTTTTTAAGCCATATAATGACACTTGAGCCGGGCGACGTTATAGCTACCGGCACACCCGCCGGCGTGGCTATGGCCAGCGGCAAATTCTTACAGCCGGGTGACACTATCGAATGCACAATCGAAAAGCTCGGCACACTGACCAATACCCTCGGCCAAAGGCCCGAAAAATTCTACCAACCGCTCGGACAGGCAAGATAGCCGGCTCAGCGTAATTATCCGGCGGCTTAAAGATTAAAATAAAAAGGCTCCGCACACAGGCGGAGCCTTTTTTTTAGCGTCATCTTGGGATGCATTAGCTTGGGACTGGGACTACGTTGGTCGCACACGGCCGGCCTTTTTGGCCTTGCCCGAGCTCGTACTCAACCTTCTGGCCTTCCTCAAGACTGGCGTAGCCGGTCGTCTTGATTTCCGAGTGGTGGACAAACAAATCATCACCGCCGTCATCGGGCGTGATAAATCCAAAGCCCTTTTTTCCGCTAAACCATTTTACTGTACCTGAACTCACTACTGTACTCCTTTGGCCTTTCAACTGGCCATAAATTAACCTGTCTCTCACATTTCTTAAGAGAATATTCCCGAGAGACGAAAGAATATGCTCAACGGAGCCCGCCTTATACCAGAAACAATCGCCAGGGTCAATAAAAAAATATATAAAAAAACCGTAATACCAATCACAGTTAAAGATTGCCGATAGCATCAGACATAGTGCTGACTGAAAGGGCCTGGATTCCTGCTTTCGCAGGAATGACAGGCTTAGGCAATCGGCAATTACTAAATAGAATCAGTATAACACGCGGTTTGGCAGTGCCGGATTATTAGAGGTTTCCAGGCAGCTTTGAGCCAAATATCGCCGAACCTGCCCGGTTTGGACTTGACGCCAATTGTCTCCTTGAGGCTTGTGTACTTATGCACTTATGAGTTAGAGCCTATAATGCTCTGTTGAAAGGCCTCCGTGTCATTCCGAGCGCAGCGAAGAATCTCGCTGTTTCCGTGCGATAAAGAGATTCTTCACTTCGCTGCGCTGCGTTCAGAATGACAATCAGCGTATGTTTTCAACAGAGCAAGCCTATAACAAAACCAATTAACCTAATAGAAGGAACCGCTTCGCGGACTATTTTGAACAGATTTCTCGACTCCGCTACGCTCCGCTCGAAATGACAAGTAGGGATAGGTGCTCGAAATGACAGTATA
>JAUXAH010000105.1 GCA_030614945.1 Phycisphaerae bacterium | reverse complement strand
GGAGAATCTTTGTGTCAAAAAAGCGATGGATAATGTTTCTCTAACAAAAAGAACCGCATAACCCATTATGGCCAAGAGCAAGTATCTTACAGCACCGCTTCCATCGAAAAAAATGCCCACGGGGATTCCGTATATTCTCACCAATGAAGCGGCGGAGCGTTTCAGCTTCTATGGTATGAGATGCATTCTGGTTGTGTTCATGACCCAGTATTTGTTGGGCGCAGGCGGTCTGCGGGACCTGATGAGTGAAAGTCAAAGCAAAATCTGCTTTCATGCATTCGTTGCCGCAGTGTATTTTATGGGAATTGTTGGAGCGGTGATTTCGGACATCTGGCTGGATAAGTACAGAGCAATCCTTTATTTCTCGCTTATTTACTGTGTGGGATTTTTGGCACTGGCAGTGGACCAAACCTGCCTTGGACTGATTACGGGGTTGGCGCTGATAGTGATTGGAGGAGGAGTCATCAAGCCTTGTGTGTCTGCGAATGTTGGCGACCAGTTTGGAAAAACGAATCAGCACCTGCTGGAAAAAATTTACAACTGGTTTTATTTCGCCATCAATCTCGGAGCTTGCATTTCGACCTGGTTAGTCCCCAAACTGCTGGATAAGTATGGTCCTCGCGTCGCGTTCGCCGTCCCTGCCGTTTCGATGGCGTTAGCAACCATTGCATTCTGGCTTGGTCGTAAGAAGTTCGTTCATGTCCCGGCAGGCGGTATAAAGCGTATCAAAGAAACGCTGAGCGGTGAAGGAATCAAGGCGATACGGAAACTCTGTGGGCTTTACGTGTTCCTGGTGATGTTTTGGGCGCTATTCGACCAAATGGACTCAGCCTGGGTCCTGCTGGCAAAAGACTTAAATCGCAATTGGCTCGGCATTACGTGGTTGGAATCGCAGATCGTAGCTGCCAATCCTTTCTTGATAATGGTCCTGATTCCCCTGTTCTCCTATGTCGTTTATCCAGCGATTAACAAGGTATTTCCCTTGACACCGCTTCGCAAGGTTTCGATTGGTCTGCTTGTGGCAGCTCTGTCTTTCGCCGTCTCAGGCTGCATCGAAACGAGAGTTGTTGCCGGGGCTACGCCCAGTGTTGGCTGGCTGTTTCTCGCCCACCTGACTATAGCCGCTGCAGAGGTGATGGTCTCGATTACTTTGCTTGAGTTCTCATACACGCAGGCCCCGAAGAAAATCAAGTCCTTTATTATGGCGTTGTTTCTGTTTACGATATTCCTGGGAAATTTATTTACCGTCCTGGTCAATTGGTTTATTCAAAATGAAGATGGCACAAGCAAGCTGCCGGGAGCCAGTTATTACTGGTTCTTTACAATTGCGATGCTTGTGACGGCGGTTCTTTTTATTCCTGTTGCTAAACGTTATCGTGTGAAGAGCTATATCCAGGATGAGGGCTCCGAGAGATCAGGAGACCAGGAGACCAGGAGACCAGGAGATCAGGAAATCAGGTAACCTGATAACCTGGGGCGTTTTTTTTACCGCCGAGGCCGCAGAGACGGCCGAGATTATTTTCAATAATTTCTTCTCTGCGTCCTCGGCGTTCTCTTCGGTGAATTCGTTTGCCCATTGTGCAGATGAATTATCCGGTCGGCAAACTGCTCTGCCTCGGTTCCGTGAGTGGCCAGGATTACGGTACCGCCGCTGTGATGAAACTCAGACAAATATCCGAGTACCGAAGCTGTATTATCAGGGTCAAGATTACCGGTAGGCTCATCGGCAAGGATAATCTTCGGACGATTGAACAGCGCTCTGGCGATGGCGGTGCGCTGTTTCTCGCCGGCACTGAGCTCGGACGGTCTGTGGAAAGCCCGTTCAGCCAACCCCAATTGCTTTAGTAACTCGTTTGCTTTAACCGCTCCACTATCCCGGCTGGCCACTCCACCAGCAAGAACAACGTTTTCAATGACATTCAAATAGGGTACCAGATGAAACATCTGGAAAATAAAGCCGATGTTCTCGGCGCGGAACTTTGCCCTGTCCCGTATGCTCATTGTATAGAGGTTGTTCTGTTCGACGCAGACGCTGCCGCTGGTTGGTCGCAGCATTGCCGCGATGGTCATAAGCAAAGTCGTTTTCCCGCTGCCGCTGGGCCCGCAGATAACTACAAATTCACCTTTTTCAATCTGCAGGTTTATATCACTGAGGGCCTTGACATCGCCCCGGCGTCTTCGGTAAGTTTTTACAACATTCTCAAGAACAACCATATCTATTCTTCCCTCAGCGTAACCGCCGGGTCGTAAGTTATGGCAATCATTGCCGGTATAAAGCTGGAGACAGCAGTAAATACAGGTGCCACGATAAGAGACCAGGCGAGCCAGGCATATTCCGGCTTTATTGCTTTAGCGGTTACCTTGAATATACCGGGGCCAAAGTTTAGAGCCAGAGCCGTTCCTATAAAGAAACCCACAGCCGCTCCGAGCAGGCCGATTGCTACCGCTTTTCCCAGAAATAGCAGCGTGATTCCGCCCGAGCCGTACCCGAGGGCCCGCATAATACCAATCTCCTGCTGCCTGTCGCGGACATTCATTATCGCCAGGACTCCAATCCAAGCTCCACATACAGCGAGAATAATCGGCATAAGAAACGCTAAATACCCCTCCATCGCAGCTCTTTGCTTTTGGCGAACTTTAGCAATGCCCTGAACCAGAACAACCTTTGCTTCAGGAAGTATCTCTGCAAGCTGTTCTTGCGCTATAGCAAGCATACTCCGCTTGTCATTCTCATCTTCAATTAAACACAGACACTCTAACGCCTTTATCTCGTTAATTTCTCCCTCCCGATTGAGGATACTTTGTATATCGTGAAGATGACCATAGGTACGTATATCGTCACTACTGCCGGTTCGGGAAAGACACTTTACGACGGTGAAAGTCTTGCCGAGAATATCAATCTCACCTCCCTTCTCGATCCCCAAACTGCGTGCCACTTCAGCTACTTCAAACCCAAGGTAAACAGTACCGGGTTCAACTGAGAAAGTCATTGGTTTTTGGTGCCGCTTATCGAGCGGCAGTACCTCCGGTAAAATACCGGTCAATATAATATTCATACCCTGCCACACTACCTTCTTTTGAAGAGTAGCGGTCAGGTGTGTGTAGCTAAAGCCCTCAAGAGAGGCAAAGCGATGCACATATTCCTCCGGCATTGTGTGTTCTGAGAAACCATCCGACCAAAATTTATCTATGCTGGTTTCTTTGGGGATGATTCGCAGGTTTTGTCCCATATCGCGCATTATCCGCCTTGTCTCACGCCTGTAAGCCTGCCCGATGGTGACGAAAGCCACGAACAGAGCAACGGCTGTCACTACCGCTAACAAGCCGAGTATGAAATTTATCTTCCGGTGAATGATTTCTTTGAAGATAAGGCCCAATATGGTCATAAATTTCTCCTCGCCGCCCGGAAGACGATAACCAGACCCACGGCTATGATAAGAACCGCGAAACCGGCAACGAAGTATAATAGTTTTTGTAAGACTGGTTTACTCTCAGCAAGAACGGCTTCTTCTGAAACCAATTCGGCGGCAGCGGACACAGGCGAGCCAGTATTTTGAGCCTGGGCAGGCAGAATTTGCTCTCCTATGGAGTCCTTACGGATGGGCTCATTAACGGATTCTACAACAAACCCCTGGTATCCAAAGGGCACGCCGGGGTAGGAAGAAAAACCCCTTCCTATTATCCGGCTCATCTCCATCTTTATCATAGGGTTTTCAGGGTCAAATCCTAAACTTTCCACCACCCGGGCCTGCATCTTCTCATCCCATCTGACCGGCAGCATCGTACCCTGCAACCATCTATAGTTAAATCCACATTCGCAGTCAGCACCGATTACGAAAAGGACATCGGCCAGGTCAGTTTCGGTTATTTCTTCACCCTTAAACAGCGGGCCGATCCATCGAGCCCTTCCGTAAAGTACTACCGCATACGGTCCGCTTACTTTTTCCGCATCCAGCCCCAGGCTCCAGAGCAAGATTTTTTCCCGGGCAAGTGATTCTGACCCTATCGTGAGCAGTACAGGAGGATGAGCGATGAGTTTAGGCATCATTCCCATTTGCATACTTACTTGCTTAAGGGCGCCGGAAGCAGCGGCCTTTGCCTTTTTATTTTGTTCCGCATCGGCTCCCTCAATCAATAATACCACACCGTAGGTCTTACTGACCTGCTGTACGATTTCCTCACGCTTCGGCGAGGAGAGAATATCGTCAATGGCCGACCAAAGCGTTTCTTTGAAAGGCCGGCCGGGCTTTGTAACGGGCACGGGAAACGACTGTCCATCGGGTGAGAGAAGAACCGCAGCAGGGAAAGATTGTACCCGCCATAAATCAAGGCCCTTCATTGCCGGATGGTCTTTCTGTTGGTCAGTATCAATTATTTCAACCCTGATGCTGCTGTCCATAAGGGCAGCGTATGATACTTGCTTGAAAGTGGAAGTAATCTCTGGCGGAGTATCTTTGCTGACATAGCCGAAAAGATAATAAGGCTCAATACCCAGGTCAACGAAGCCGGTCTCACGAACATTATATCTGCACGCCAATGCCGGGTGGGTTTGGATACAAAGCCAAAGGCAAATCACCAGAACTAATCTATATAGTTTAATCACTACAAACTCCGTTCTATGCTTCTACGGTTCAGCGATAGTTATCTCTGGGCCTGCCGATGACGAGGTCGACGTGCCCGTCCAGAAAAACCATGTTGAGGCCGCGTGCGTGCCTGCGGCCGTGCGGGAAAGGCGCCCCGCGACGGAAAAAATCACTCATGACCCATCGCTGGGTGTTCGGCGCCTTAGGCGACGGCCGGTCGGGGTATAACCACTTGACGCCGGTTAATGTCAACTGCCGCGGGATGAAAAATTTGGGGTTGCGCCAATGCTTCTTGTTCTCACTGCCCGTTGTGGTTCCATCCATATATTTGTTGGCCTTAAAGCTCCAGTACACATAGGAGATGTTGCCGTCCAGGCGGTTCTGAGGTGTATCAATCACCGAATCGGTCACCCCTTCGGGTATATAAGCCGGACTGCTCGCGAACGTCTCCAGGTACGGACCCTGGGGGCAGTAAAAAGATCTAATAAGGCCTCCCTTGTATGCACCGAGCTGCTTCAACAAATCCGGATGAGGGTTGTGCTCGGTCGGCTCCAGTGGGTAGCGGCCTTTGTCATCGTCGGTCGCGTACATCACCAAGGCGAAGTTTATCTGCCGAAGATTGCTGGCGCAAGACTTTTCAGCAGCCAGGGATTTGACCATGCCCATCGCAGGCAGTATTATCCCCATTAACAAGGCGATAATGGCAATGACCACCAATAGCTCAACCAAGGTAAAACCAACTTTTAACTGACTGTGCTCTTTCATTCTGACCAACCTCTCACGCTCGGTTACTTCAACCAAAGCATAAAACCTGTCCATCTTCAAGAGTTACTACTATACGACCATCGCGGTCAACGGCCAGGCCCCAGGGAACCGGGGCCGACGGCAGCGGTTTGGACCAGAGTACACCACCATCTGTAAGACGTAATACGACAATTTCTGATTTCTCGCCCAGCACCACGCAGATTCCGCTTGTGACGCCGATTCTCTCGAAGCTCAGCTCGCTCCGCGCAATGCAGTCAGATTGACAGAGAATAATGCCGGCAATCGCCGTCAATAACCATACCTTTATTCTTTTCATTTTTTTACTTTTCAAAAATTGCAAGTCAGGTAATGCAACCCTCACACCATAATAAAATTCTGTGTGAACCCCGCCCATCCGATGGGCTGGGTGAACCGAATTTTAATCTTAACCCGGAAATGAACTGTTGTCAAAGGATTCTTTTGGCGCGGGCACCACACTTTTTCGAAGCAGCTTACCGGAACCGTATTTTATCCGGCAATTTGCCGGACCAAACGCACTATTTTACGTTTAGCCGTCTTCTTTAATAACCTCGATGAAGTTGATTATCGGCGCCCTGTCTAAATTGGCATGCGGATTGGCTGATTTGGGGACCAGCTCCAGAACAAGGTTATTTTTGGCAGGGACACCCTTAAATTTTTTGACAACGGCTTTGTTGTCCTTGGGACTCCTTACGGAGGATTTTCCCGCCGTTCTTAAGATATCAAAGTTTCGCAGCACCACTTTATCACCAAGCTTAACGTCAAAGACGCGCTGGCCCGGCTTGTCGCCCTGGCAATCCTTAAAACCGAGACGAACCGTATAGCTATGCCACAGGTATACACCGCCCTCCTGGCCGGCACCATCGTCAATAAGCGGTAGTTCACAGCGCAGGAGCCCCCGGCAGCCGGAAGTAAACAGCCAGGGCTTGTCAGTACCTACAATGCTGGTGCCTCTGAAATCACTGTGCTCTGTTGAAAACATACGCTGATTGTCATTCTGAATGGAGCGCAGCGAAGTGAAGAATCTCTTTATCGCCCAGAAACAGCGAGATTCTTCGCTGCGCTCAGGATGACACGGAGGCCTTTCAACAGAGCAAGCCTATAACAAAACCAATTAACCTAATAGAAGGAACCGCTTCGCGGACTATTTTGAACAGATTTCTCGACTCCGCTACGCTCCGCTCGAAATGACAAGTAGGGATAGGTGCTCGAAATGACAGTATA
>JAUXAH010000240.1 GCA_030614945.1 Phycisphaerae bacterium | reverse complement strand
TTATCGTCATAGGCCATCGCCGCTTCCATCTCGTTATCAAAGTTACCAAGATGATATAACTTTCCCTGAAAACGAATGCGAGCTTCCCATTTCCCGGACTGCTTCTTCCAGCCGACGCCTTTATATTTTGACGATGAGTCTCTTTGGGGCCTCTTATTATGTACGTTCTGTGCAGGGGTGCAAAGCCGAAGATTGCTCTTGCGGTTATCAAGCCCGTTATGGTTTCTATGGTCGCAAATCACGCCTTTCGGCGCTCGCATAATCTCCCGATGCATTGAAACTGTTGTTCCATTGCTGCCTCGGTGCACGTAAAACGTCTCTCTGTCTTTCGCCGCACACCATTCGTGCTGTGAGAGCCAATCGTAATCCTCGGCATCGACAATTGTGAATTTGCCCTGCGTTAAAAGTATGAGCCTCGATTCTCGTCGAGCATCGAGTATCTGGCATCGAGTATCGAGTTGTTTATTTTCCATCACCAATCTCCATCAATCGAACGTTCTGCGATAAGCAGTCAGGACATCTGACCGTCTCCATCCTCGCTTCTCGATTCTCGTCTCTCGTTTTTACGAGTATCGAGTCTCCGGTATCGAGTATCGAGGTGTTCTCCGGCGTTGTCCGGATAAAGGTCGCTTTACACGCCAGGCGCTCGAAAAACCAGCCGACCAATATGTTCTCATTCCGCATCGAACTCGAATTACCCACACCACCGTCATCCCGACCGCAGCGGTGCGCAGCACCGCGCAGCGGAGGAATCTGCCTCTCTATAATTGGCCCAACCTGCACGTTTGAGTCGAAAAAAAGCATATTTAAAGTGGCACTTTCGCAGATAAGTTGTTATCATAAAACGACTAAAAAAATTTTTGAAAATCCTGATTTTACTCTCTGACTACCTGCACTTTTGATTGAAATTGTTCGTATTAGGTAATTGCGAGTATTTTTGGTGAATAAACCCCGTTAGAGGGACCTCGCTTTGCGGGAACACAAACCTGATTAAAAGCGGGGCAATTATAATGGAAATATCACCCAAAAAAACTGAAGTTTCTAAACGGGGTAAATTGTTAGAACAAATAGGCCCCGTTAGAAACTTCACCGAAAAGGTTTGAATAATATGACCCAAGCATCACATGAAAAATGGAAGTTTCTAAACGGGCTGAAAAGCCCGGCGGACGTGAAAAAGCTGAAGGTGGGCGAGCTTCGGACTCTGGCGGATGAAATACGCCGGTTTATCCTCAGCACGGTCAGCAAAACCGGCGGACACCTGGCAAGCAATCTCGGCGTAGTGGAATTAACGCTGGCGCTGCACTATGTCTTCGATTTCAAAGAAGACGAGCTGCTCTGGGATGTCGGCCATCAATGCTATGCACATAAAATCATTACCGGAAGGAAAGATAAGTTCGAGCGCCTTCGCCAGGCCGGCGGGATAAGTGGCTTTCCCAACCCCGCTGAGAGCGTATATGACCGCTTCACCGTCGGGCACGCCGGCACCGCAATAGCGACCGCAATCGGCATAGCACTCGGAGAACAACTTCGCAGAGACGAGGGACGAGGAATGAGGGACGACCCCGCTCTGCGGGAACCCGACGATAAGCGTCCATCGTCCATCGTCCATCGTCCATCGAGAGTCGTGGCAGTGGTGGGAGATGCCAGTATCGTTAACGGCGTTTCTTTCGAGGCGCTCAATAATCTCGGATTGGTCAAGAGGCAGTTACTAATCGTGCTCAATGACAACTCGATGGCAATAGACGCAACTGTCGGGGCAATGGCAAAATACTTCTCAAAGGTCCGCCTGAGCCAGACCTATGAGGATTTGCGCAGGACCACGCGCAACATTCTGGAGCATATGCCCCTTATCGGTAAAAGTGTTGAGGAAGCGATTGAGAGGATTAAGAAAAGTATTCGTATGGTTCTGCCGGCCAGTCAGATGTTTGAAAGTTTGGATATCCCATACTTTGGCCCCGTTGACGGCCACGATGTTGGGGCACTTATACGATTATTCGATGCGCTGGCCGAACTGGAGCATCCGGCAATTCTGCACGTTTACACCAGAAAGGGCAATGGTTTTCGACCGGCTGGTTCCCACCCAAGCCCCGTTAGAAGCCCCGGCCTTACCAGAACAGAGCCCATCTATCCCGCTTCTAACGGGGCAAGCAAATTTCATTCGACAGGCCCGTTCAAAATAAATGGCGACACTGTTGAGTCCCCCTCGCTGCCGGGCAGACGCAGTTTCACCGATGTATTCGGCGAGCATCTGACAGAGCTGGCTGAAAAGGACAGCAGGATTGTGGCCATAACCTCGGCGATGTGCGACGGAACGGGGCTGGTAGAATTTCGCAAAAAGTTCGCTGACAGGTTCTACGATGTCGGTATTGCTGAAAGTGCGGCGGTGGATATTGCAGCCGGGCTGGCCGGGAGCGGCTTAAAACCAGTCGTCTGTATCTACTCGACCTTTCTGCAGCGAAGCTTTGACCAGATATGCCAGGAGGTGGCGATGCAGAACCTGCCGGTTGTTTTTTGTATCGACAGGGCCGGGGTCGTCGGCTCGGACGGCCCAACACATCACGGATTAATGGATATTGGATTTTTGCGAATGCTGCCAAATATGGTACTGACCGCTCCTGCGAATGAGGTTGAAATGAAATTGGCTCTGGAGTTTGCTCTGGGCCAGGATGGCCCGGTCGTTATAAGGTATCCCAAAGACGTTGTTCCGTCACAGAAGCCCGTCGGTGCGGCGCCGGATGACGCATTTGTCCCGGCTCGGCGGGCTTGTGCGAAACCGTTCAGGCTGGGCAAAAGCGTTGTTGTTAAAAAACGAAAAGATTCAGCCGTGGCAATCGTTAGCTACGGCAGCGTCCTGACCGAGGCGTTGGAAGCAGCCAGGTTGCTGGATAAAGAAGGCATTGCGGTTGATGTGGTTAATGCGCGGTTCGCAGCTCCTGTTGATAAAAAAATTGTTTCTCTGCTGGAGAAGGGCAAAGGCCTGATAACGGTCGAGGACCACGCCTGCGCCTGCGGGTTTGGCTCGGCTGTGCTCGAATTGGCTGCATCGCAATACGCAATCCTGCCCTCGAGCGGAGCGAAGGGACGCAATACGCAATACGCCATACGAGTGCTTGGCGCGCCGAGGAAGTTTATAAAGCACGATTCCCGCAGCGCACAGCTTATGCAGGTCGGGGTAAATGCCGATAAAATAGTGAAGACGGCAAAAAAGATGCTAAAAACGTAAATGTTGGATGCTCGATATTTTTTTGCCTTTGAAATAGGTTCGACCCCTTCGACAAGCTCCCTTCGGCAGGCTCAGGACAGGCAGGACAGGCAAGCTCACTACAGGGTGGGTTTGATTGGGTTTGTATCTCGTATCTCGTATTGCGTATCGCGCTGGGGGATTGGGTTTGTATCTCGTATTGCATATTGCGTATCGCGCTGGGGGATTGGATTTGTATCTCGTATTGCGTATTGCGTATCGCGCTGGGGGATTGGGTTTGATTGGGTTTGAATTGGCTTTGTTTTCCGGGACTGCGAAATCATCTTTTTTTCTGTAATCCTTTGTTATAAGTGAGTTTACATTCATTTTGGCTTTTCGGAAATTGGCTTTGATTGGGTTTGAATTGGGTTCGTTTTTCCCGCGTTCACCAAGTGTCCTTTTTTCATAATCCTTTGTTAATACTTTATTTACGTTCATTTGCAATCCGCCTACGGCGGACAAGATTGGGTTTGTTTTGCATAAAAAGGGTCGATTTGTAGAGGCCTCTCGACAGATGTAGAGGGCAGAAGACAGAGGACAGAAGACAGAGGACAGTTGACAGTAGTTCGTAGATAGTTAATAGTTCGTTGTTCATAGTTCGTAGTTTCCTTTGACTTTGAACTTATTTTGGCGTGTATCTGCTGATACGAAAACGTGCCCTTCGACTGTGCTCAGGACAGGCGGTTCTCCGCTATATATCGGCCATCTCTATGGCAGTTTGTATTATACCAAATTTCGAGCAAAAGTCAACTAAAAAAGTGCTTTATAAGC
>JAUXAH010000219.1 GCA_030614945.1 Phycisphaerae bacterium | reverse complement strand
GAGTTTTGAAAGAGTCAATAAAAAATTTAGAGGCCGTGAAGGGAAAAGACATTCGCTTTGACCGCTTCTATGGTTGCCTCTACTGCTGGCATTACCGTATCGCGCTGTTGGGCGCTTACTGTCAGTTCCCTGTCGCGTTCGGCTTCACCTCCACAGAGAATGCTCCAGGCAACGGCCCACGCTCTTACGGTATTATCGACATTATATCCGCCGCCGCCGGTTACAAGGATGGGTTTGCTGAAACTTAACAGATGGTTGATGATGTCGGCGTAAACATTGTTAGTCAAATACAGGTGCGCAAGAGGGTCGCCTGCGAGGGCGTCAGCCCCCAGCTCAAAAACAAATACGTCAGGACCGAAAGCTGTAATTAATGGCAGGGCTATAGTTTCAAATACCTTCATATACGCCTCATCGTAAGTGCCAATCGGAAGAGGAACATTTACACAATAGCCCGCCCCCTCGCCGCTGCCGATTTCATCCTCGAATCCTGTTCCGGGAAACAGCGCTCTTGGGTTCTCGTGAAATGATATGGTCATCACGTCCGGGCGGCCGTAAAATGCGTAGGCAACGCCGTCGCCGTGATGAACGTCCACGTCGAGATATAAAACTCGCTTCCCGGCTTCAGCTAATATCATACAGGCAAGGGCCACGTCGTTGATATAGCAAAAGCCGGATGCGCGTTCAGGGCCTGCGTGATGAAACCCGCCTGACGGGTTAAATGCCACATCAGCCGAATTTGAGAGAATCAGATTTGCAGCGGTAAGTGTAGCGCCGGCAGCCAGGACCGCATAGTCATATAGTCCCTCGAAGACGGGACAATCCTGCGTCCCTATTCCCATATTGAGAGCTTCGCTGTCCCAACGGCCTTTGGAAGCGGTTTGCAATGCGTGCAGGTAGCGGGCCGAGTGGAATTTCTTTAGAACGACCCTCTCGGCCGGGACGGGTGCTGCTTCGCTTCTGCCGCTGCCGGACAGCAGACCCATAGAGTTTAGAATCTCTCTGGTTTTCCGGGCCCGGATGGTATTAAACGGATGCTCCGCCGGATAGCGATACTCCTCTAACTCCGGCGAATAAATAAATACCGACTTTCTCATTGCCATACCCGCATTATAATCCCACTGCACGCCATTTCAAACTATTTAGCGTTGTCATCCCGAGCGGAGCGCAGCGCAGCCGAGGGACCTATTCTTGAAATCGTCATTGCGAGGAGCGCAGCGACGTGGCAATCTCAACCCAAATAATCAATAATCATTAATCAATTATCAATCGAAAAAGCCCGTCCCGATTTACTTATTGTTTTTGCTCGCCTTTCCACTTCCTCCCCCGAGTCACGAGCGACGAGCGACGAATATGCCGCACTATTTTAACGATTGCCTGCCGCCACGCTACCTAAGCCGTCGAAGTGGTAATCAGTAATAAGCTGCTTTATGGTCGACTTATCGTTAACGTTGGTCAGGCGGTTCTCACAGTCATAATAATAACCAGTAGTACAGACCTGAGCACAAATTAATTATAACACGTATATTATTTTGTTTGGTTGGAAGGCCATATTACTCTTGGAACTTTCAAAGGCTCAAGTAATTCTATACTTTTGACTGCAAAATCTACACCTTTCCCTTTACTATGCCAACGAACTCGAATAGTGCCAGTTTTTTTGCCTCCTTTTATATAAAAAGTATACTCCCCCTCACGCCTTTTCCATTTATAAGAAACCTCAGCACTTATTATAGATTCAACTGAAAGAGGCTCGCCAAATTCGGCTTGAATCCTTTTGTTCATTAATACAAAATTTTCCGCTAACTCTCTTTCTGGCACCTTATCAACAAATATGTAGAGACTAAGCGATACTATTAGACCACATATAATAAAAAGTAATATAAACCACTTCCATTTTTTAAAGTACTTATTGTTTTTTACACTTATCATGCTTTTAAATTCGCTATCACCACACCATTTTAACGATTGGCTATTAGTTTATGGCAAAAGGTGCATACGTGCAAGAAGTGCTGTTGCCATTTGCCAAAGATTTATCCCTGTCAAAATAACAGGACAACTTACTATCCAACACGGCAACGAAGATATGATTGCCAAGCGAATAATAAGCCAGTTGTTAAGTTGCGGCTCAATAATAAGTGTAAATAAAGCCAGTGCCATTGGCAATAGGCAAAAAATCAACAATAGGATTCTTTTAAATTTTGCTTTAGAAAATAGTGAAAAAGATATAATAAAAACTCCCAAACCCAAAATAGTAATGGCAGGAACGAAGAACCGCCTATATGTTTTTGTGTAGGATATAGTGCCCCTGACGTGGTCTGATACTTTAAAAAGTTCAGAAAAACCCCAATGCATAATACCAACAAAAATGAATGACAAGCAAAAGACTAGAATACTAATAAATAAAAGTTCGATTATTAAACGTATTTTCTTTTTATTTGGGAGAGAGATTTTGATTGCCGTGAAGAAGACTAATGCCAGAAAGGTTGGCAGTAAAGAGATTAATATTAGATTATAATAAATATTGGAAGCAAGATTTGACATTAGAGAAACTCCTGTATACATAATTTAAGTGAAATAAAATTTTTATTCCTTCCGCACCATTTTAACGATTGCCTGTCTTAATTCAACTGATAGGTTTTTAATCAAATCCGCATTTAAAAAATTCGTGCCAATTTATGTTAATTCGTGGCTAATTTTTCTTCGTGCCCTTCGTGGTGAAAACCCCGTGAAATCTGTGAAATCTGTGGCCAAATATTATTGAATTCTGCACTGTAATTTTGCATCTTTAGCTTTTAGTTTTTCACTTTCCCGACATACGATATACGACACCTGTCCTGAGTGGCCTGTGGTGAGCATGGCCGAACCAAATCGAAGGATACGCAATACGAAACAAATCTGCGTCAATTCGTTTACCTGATATCCAGATTCCCTGGTTTCCTGCATCCTAATACTCTGATACTCTGGTATCCTATGCTACTCTCTCTGTCCTCTGTGGCCTATCAATTTCAATCAAATCTGCGGGCCGGAGCGAAGCGGAGGTCCCGAGCAAGGCCGAGGGATCTATAAAAATCAATCAAAAGTGCAGTGCCCTAAAAGGTAAAATCGAAAAAACTAAAAATTTTTTATCTCCTTTTCTCACATCGAGTTACGAGAATCAGGAATCGAGAATCGACCACTATTTTCGACTCAAACGTGCATGTTCGCCCAATAGTAGAGAGACAGTACAATTTGAGATTTGAAATTTGAAATTCACGATCGAAAATCCGGCCTTCCTTGGACGGAGTCAATGGCCAACTTGTGCCAGCGAAAGCTGGTATCCAGAATTTGGAGGCCCATTCATGAGCATCGAGAATCCAACTTTACCCGCCACGGCGGGTTTAGCTCACTTTAGGCACTTTAGCTCACTCTTAACTAACGAGTATCAAGAATCCAGTTATTTACGTGCCTATAAGGCACCTGTCCTCTGTCTTCTGTCCTCTGTCTTCTGTCCTCTGTCTTCTGTCCTCTGTCTTCTGCCCTCTACATCTGTCGAGAGGCCTCTACAAATCAGCTCTTTTTATGCAAAACAAACCCAATCTTGTCCGCCGTAGGCGGATTGCAAATGAATGTAACCTCTTTAATAACAGTGGTTTATGAAAATAAATCCAATTGGACACTTGGTGAAAACAAACCCAATACAAACCCAATCAAAGCCAATACAAAGCCAATTCAAAGCCAATTCAAAGCCAATCAAAGCCAATCAAAGCCAATACAAAGCCAATCAAAGCCAAAACAAACCCAATTCAAAGCCAAAAAAATGCCGGATTCAGGACAATAGTACCATCAAGAGTGGGAAAAGGGCAATAAGAATTTGCAGGAACAGCATTTATCTTTTAGTATGGATGTATGGAAAGTGGGCTTTTCAATCTATCGGGGAAAACGGCCCTGGTTACCGGAGGCAGCAGAGGTATCGGCCTTGCGGTGGCAGAAAGCCTTGCCCAGAATGGAGCTGACGTTGCAATCATAGCCCGCGATAAAGACCGGCTTCAAGCAGCCAAACAACAAATTCAAGGATGCAGCGATAAAAAGGTATGGACCTTCTCATTTGACCTCGAAAATACAGAGGGAATCGAGGGTCTTTTCGAGAATATAATTTCCGAAACGACGGAAATAGATATCCTGGTCAATTGTGCGGGGACGACTGCCCGAGCGCCGGCTGAAGACGTTGACCTGGAGACGTGGAACCAGGTTATGCAGGTAAATCTGACTGCTGCGTTTGTAATCTCACAGGCCTTCTGTCGGCATCGAAAGCAAATGAACAAAGCCGGCAGGATTATTAATATCGGCTCGCTAATGTGCCACGGAGCCCGGCCTACAACA
>JAUXAH010000639.1 GCA_030614945.1 Phycisphaerae bacterium | reverse complement strand
CGGACGTGCTGATCGGGATAACGATGCAGACACGGGGGGTGAGCAAGAAGATAAGCGTCAGCTTCGGCCAGTACGACGAGGAAGAAGAAGCCGCCGCCGTAGCATAAACGCAGTGTGTGTTATGAAGAAGTGCCCCTTTTGTGCAGAGGAAATTCAGGATGAGGCCGTGAAGTGCCGTTTTTGCGGCGAGTTTCTTGATGAAGCCAGCAAGCCGAAAGGGCATTTTAGGACGTCTGCCGTCGTAATTGCAGTGTTGTGTTTGGGTCCGGTTGCCTTGCCGCTGGTATGGTTGAACCCGCGTTACAAAAGAAATACGAAGCTCGTGATCACGGGTTTAGTTATTGCCTATACTATTTTGGTTGTTGCTTTGCTTGTCTATTTCGTGGTTAAGTATCTTCGATTCATAGAATCGATAAGCGAACTGGGGATTCGTTAACTTCGTATTGCGTTCAGTTTTTGCGCCCATGATAATGGCCCTGCAATATTTAGAGTTTTTTGGCTGAAAATTCAATTCACAGTTGAAGACGTCCCTGTTTATTGGTACAATCCGCCCTCCTTTTTGTAGATATTCAAGAGAGCCGGCAATGGCGGAAAGACTTGATAAACATATCTTAAAGAACGGGATGGTTGTTCTCGGTGAGCCGATGGAGGCGGTTAAGTCGGTGGCGTTTGGTTTTATGCTGCCGGCGGGAGAGGCTTTGCTGCCGGACGGCTGCTGCGGGGCCGGGAGTGTTATTGCCGACTGGATTTTCAGAGGTGCAGGTGATAAAAACAGCAGGCAGCTCGGTGATGCGCTTGACGGGCTGGGGCTGCATCGCGCCGGCGGGGTCGGCAGCTCCCATATAGCCATTGGAGCGGCCTTGGAAGCGGACAACTTAGCGCAAGCTTTAGATTTGTATGCTGATATTATACTCGGAGCCCACTTGAAAGAAGACCAGTTTGAATTAGCCAGGCAACTGGCAATTGATGGGGTGCTTGCTTTGGACGACGACCCCCGGCAAAAGGTTATGCTCGAACTTCGAGAACAGTTTTATCCGAGTCCTCTGGGACGCAGTGTTGTAGGCCACATCGATGAATTGAAGGCCTTGACGGCCCGGAGTACAAGAGCGATTATAAAGAGCAACTTCAACCTGTCGCAGACAATTTTTGCGGTTGCGGGCAAATACGACTTCGATGCTATTGTCTCGATTCTCGATTCTCGATTCTCGATTCTCGATACCAACATCCAGCATCGAGCATCCAGCATCGAGCATCCAGCATC
>JAUXAH010000685.1 GCA_030614945.1 Phycisphaerae bacterium | reverse complement strand
GATAAAATACAACGCAAAAACAACAGGGGAAAAACCCGAATCAAATCATAAGAGAGAAAAAGAACACACACACGCACACGCAAGCTAAATAATACACACACACAAACGAAAACACGCCCCCGCAAAGAGTCCGTACATCCGAAGGAACGTAGTCACACCGACAACGAACCAACCATCCGAAAGTGTGGGTACGAAACTGTACATCCGATGGAACGTAGTCACACCGACAACCAACATAACATCCCAGGAACGACTCGTCCTACCGGAGACCAAGCCCACCCACCACCCAACAATACACAATCGCATTCGCAAGGTTACAGCACAGCGCAAAGGAATCTAACGCACATCACGGTCGGGAAAAAACCCCGTCGTCTTCGTAGAGGGACAACGACCACAAAAAAAAAAGAGGGGACAACCGACCGAAGCGGTCAGATGTCACCTTCGCAACCGAAGGAGACGGTCGGTTGACCATCCCCCCTTTTTTTTTGTGTGTCCCTCAACTCCGTCTCGTGGGGTTTTTCCCTCCCTGGATTTCGCAAGTCCCGTTCCATTCGCAGGTTTGAGTTGCATTTCGGCACCGACTCACTCTACGTTCACTCCGTGACCGCAGAGCGAGTCGAGGGAGCATTTTTAATCGGGGCGGAACGCATAACTTTCGACTGGTAGCTGTAGGATTTAGGCGAGGTCGGTAATTGCTTCGGGTGCCCGCTATGGTTTCTGTCTGCAGTCTGTGTGTTCGAAAGTTTGCTCGAAAATGGCGGGGCATATGCACGGACGCCGAAACGACATCGGCAACTTTTAATGTTTCGCCATTTCGTCCGCCCCTCTATCCGGCCTGCCGGCCGGACGCCCTCTGCCGAGGGCGGAATCCCCGCCGGTAGCCTGCCGGCCGGCGGGGTCCCTTTTTCAGAGATAGGGACATCCCCTCAATAAGTCGAGTCGCATTCGATTACCACTCGGGTACCACTCGGGTAGTTCCGCCAAAAAAAGGCTTAATTTTCCTGTTGACACCCCCGGACCATCGCCGATAATGAGCTATACCAGGGCAACGGTGGAGACCGACCCTGGTGCTTCGTACGTCCGAGCAGTACCCGGGGGGCTGTCAGG
>JAUXAH010000343.1 GCA_030614945.1 Phycisphaerae bacterium | reverse complement strand
GTGGAACCAGGCCCGATTCTCCACGGTGGTGTCGAGCCCCCTTAGGAATCGCCCTTTCCTGCCCTATAATTATTCGTTATAAAATCTCTAACGGGGTTGACAAGCGGGCTGGCAGCCGCTATAATAAATAGGTAATCAATGGTGGGTTTTGTGTCGCCCAGAGGGTAAAATGATGAAAAATGTCTCTGTTTTTGTGTGTAAAGTGGTTTTGGGTATCATAGTGTGTGCTCTGGTTTTTCTGCCTTACGGCTGCGGCTCTTACGCGCAGCTCGGTGAGACCAAGGCTGAGGCCAACAGAAGGCATCTCCGCAATGCTCGTATTAATCGGCAGGAGCTGGCCGAAGACATAGACACGGCTCTGTTACTTGATAAGCCGAGCAAGTTGACTGATAAAAGGATACCCTGATACGCAGAAGCTGACCTCATTGACCCGGAACTGGCCGACTCGGTCCGAAAACCGGCATTTCCAGGTCAGCAGGGTCATCGTCGCAAAATAAAAACCTTTGACTGACAAAGGCTTACGAAAATACGCCTGAGAGGGCTCGAACCCCTAACCTTCGGTTCCGTAGACCGACGCTCTATCCAATTGAGCTACAGGCGCCAACTTAATTCAAAATTCAAAATTAAATATAACAACTTCCTGTTTATCCTGTCAACCCCGTTAGAAATTCTATAACGAATAATATAGGACAGAAAGGGGCAATTTCTAACGGGGTCAACTCCTGAAGTACTCAAAATGAGCAAAATCAGCAAAAAATGTCAAAAAAGCATCAAAAAAGTGTCAATCGTCCCGCATTTTAGCCAAAATACTGTTCAATACCTTGTTTGCAGAAACTATGTCTTCAAGTCGCACTGCCAAGTAATATTTTCTCGTTGTTGAGATGTCCGAATGCCCAGCGAGTTGTTGAACCACTTGAATCGGTAATTGCCCAGCCAGTTGGTAATGGCGTAGCGGCGAAGGTCATGCAGTGTGCACTTAGACGCCTGCCCGAGTCCCTCCTGTTCTTCACGCCCGGTTTGGGTGCGGTGATGGTGGAAAACATACCTTCCCCCTGCGAGGCTTGGGTGGTGTGAAGGGGGAATAAAGACAAAATACATGAGGTGGTTGCATCCTGCAGTCAATTGAGGTATCTTAGTGTAGGAAGCTGCAGCTTACCCGAACAGGTCAAAATGTGAAAAATTCGGATAGGCCGGTTATAAACAAATGTTATTGAGAGGAAAAAGCCATGGATTTAATAAAGAATACCATATCACGCAGGAGTTTTATGAAGCGTTCTATAGGGGGTGTCCAGCGTCATTTTGCAGCTAAAAGCTTCAGAGAAATTGTTTTTTATTTTGTTTACCAAGCGATGTGAAATTGGTAGTTATTAGCGAATTAGATACTTTTCAACCCTGCTGTATAATTGGAAGGAAGTTTTAGATGATTCGTAAATTTAGATTCGGTTTGCTATTATGCGTGTTTGTAATATTCGCTGTAACGCTGTTAGCCGGCTGCAGTGAGATGCAGGTGAGTTCGGCTGAAGAAGCCAACGATACGCTCAGGAAAAATAGAATACGTCTCGAACACGTCGCAATAAATGTTGAGGACCCTGTGAGCATGGCAAAATGGTATTGTCAGAACCTGGGAATGAAGGTCGTCAGGAAGGGACCTCCTCCAGTCAATATGCACTTTATCTCCGACGCTGGAGGAAATATGATGCTTGAGATATACCACAATCCACCTGACGCCGTACCCGATTACACCTCGATGAATCCGCTTTTGCTTCATATTGCATTTATGGTAGACGATGTGAAGGGCATTCGAGAGAAACTGATAACTGCCGGTGCGACGCCTGTTGGAGAAATAACCATAACCCCAAGCGGCGATGAATTAGCCATGCTGCGCGACCCCTGGGGCGTTGCCATACAGTTCGTGAAGCGGGCTGAGCCGATGTAAACGACCCAAATATTTCCGCTGTCCTCCTTGGGAGTCCTTACGGACTTTGGACTCCTTATGGAGAACCAGGTGACCCAAATGCCGTCTGGGTTGATGGCGATTATCATTTGCTCCCGGATTTGCCCTGTATTGATGCAGGCACGGATGCGGGTGTGTATGAGGATATTGAAGGCAATATCCGGCCGTTTGATTTCCCAGGCGTCGATAATAATGACGAATTGCCTGATTTTGATATGGGCGCATACGAGGCCGTCGCTGCGCAAGGCAAGCTCATTATAATTCCGCGCACGATTAATCGCAGCAGGAAGGGCCAGAGAATATTAGCACTGATACACCTGCCGGAACCGACTGTCAAGGATGATATCGATGCGTATGAGCCGCTGCTTTTGTATCCGGGAGCTATCGAAGCAGCCAGCCAATACATCATCCCATCAGGCAGAAAGGCGCAAGGTAACGCAAAAATTCTTGCTGTTTTTGATAAAGCCGACCTGCTCGTCGCGATGCCGGATGATGGAAATATAGAGCTAACCATCGTGGGCAGATTCATATCAGGTCAGTGCTTCTATGGTACTGATACGATCAAGACAATTGACCGGAAAAATGATGGCGAACACTAAGCTTTTTCTCTAATGTTAACTGTACATTCAAAAAAGTGCTGTAAGTTCACTGCTTGCAGCCCTATCTTTTTTGCTTTTTCGGCTCAGTACTCCAAGGGTTCATAAAGTCTGGCGATTTCACATCTTGAGCACTCCCCGCTTGAAAGATATTTTGCTGCTCCAAATGAGATTTGACTATGCTTTGTAGAAAACATCAGGACAGAGACCGTCATTGCGAGC
>JAUXAH010000267.1 GCA_030614945.1 Phycisphaerae bacterium | reverse complement strand
AGCATCGAGAATCCAACTTTAGTTCACTTTAGGCACTTTACCCGCCACACGTATGGCGGGTTTAGCTCACTCTTAACTAACGAGTATCAAGAATCCAGTTATTTACGTGCCTATAATCCACTCTGTCTTCTGTCCTCTGTCTTCTGTCTTCTGTCCTCTGTCTTCTGTCTTCTGTCCTCTGTCTTCTGTCCTCTGTCTTCTGTCCTCTGTCTTCTGTCCTCTGTCTTCTGTCCTCTGTCTTCTGTCTTCTGTCCTCTGTCCTCTGTCCTCTGTCTTCTGTCTTCTGTCCTCTGTCTTCTGCCCTCTACATCTGTCGAGAACGCTCTACAAATCAGCTCTTTTTATGCAAAACAAACCCAATCTTGTCCGCCGTAGGCGGATTGCAAATGAACGTAAAGTCTTTTCATACAGTGGCTTATGAAAATAAATCCAATTGGACACTTGGTGAAAACAAACCCAATACGAACCCAATTTCCGAAAAGCCAAAATGAATGTAAGCTCATTTATAACAAAGGATTACAGAAAAAAAGATGATTTCGCAGTCCGAAAAAACAAACCCAATTCAAAGCCAATTTCCGTAAAGCCCAAAATGAGCGCAAACTCACTTTTAGCAAAGGATTATGAGAATGAAATCGCCTTTCGGCTCCAAAAAAACAAACCCAATCAAAGCCAATGTCGAAAATCGGGGTGATTTTGACAGGATTAACAGGATTAAGTCGTTGTCAATAAAGCAGTAAAAAAAAATAAAAATTGGGATTTTTGCGCGCAAGGCGCTGCGGATTTGATTGATTTTGGGCTGCGGCTGGCGGCCCCGGTGAGATAGACGTGGGTCATCTCACGGGGTAAAGGTTGTCGAAGGAGGAGGGAATATCGAATATTGAATATCGAATATTGAATATCGAATATCGAATGATGAAGTGTGTGCGGGGCTCGGAATGACAATTACTATTGAAGAATCCCAAATAATATCTTAATATCTGGTTACCGTGAGTTAATCAATGAGGGCAGTTACGATGCGGGATTTTAGTAAGGCCAGGCGAATAGTCGTAAAAATCGGGACGAATACGCTGACGAAGGACGGCGGGGTCGATGCCGGCTATGTTCGGCGAATCGCCGGGCAGATAAGCTCTCTATTAGCGACGGGCAGGCAGGTGGTCATCGTCAGTTCAGGCGCTATCGGTATGGGGCGCGGGCAGTTATCAGGTTATCAGGATACCAGGACATTAGGTAGTGGGTATCAGGAAATCAGGAAATCAGGGGAGCAGGGGAGCAGGAAATCAGGGAAACAGGGGAGCAAGGGAGCTAACGGGGTAAAGAATATAAAGATGCGGCAGGCGTGCGCAGCTATCGGGCAGCCGCTCCTGATGGCAGAGTGGCGAAAATCCTTCCTGCGGTATGGTGTTACCGTCGCGCAGGTTTTACTGACAGCCGAGGTGCTCAACAATAGAAAGACCTACCTGAACCTTCGTAATTCCATCGAGACACTGCTAAAACTGTCAGTTGTCCCTGTCCTGAACGAGAACGACAGTGTAAGCACGGATGAAATCGGCTCGACCTTCGGCGATAACGATAAATTGAGCGCGCTGGTGGCGAGTAAAATCGACGCCGATGTGCTGATTATGCTCAGCGATATCGATGCCCTTTACGATAAGAACCCGCGTAAATTTGCGGATGCCAGGCCGATACACACCGTCTATGAGATAACGGAAGATATTATGCGAAGTGCCGGAGGCAGAGGCACCGAATATGCGACCGGCGGAATGAAGACAAAAATCGAAGCGGCAAAGATTGCCTCGAACGCGGGCTGTCGAATAGTTTTAGCCAACGGCAGATTGAAAAATGTCATCGGCAGGATTATCGCCGGCGAGGAAATCGGCACGGTCTTTATGCCGAAGCGAAAGCTGAGTAACCGTTCGAGATGGATTCTCAACAGTGCCGCCGGTGGGACAATATTTATCGACGAAGGTGCAATGCGGGCAATCAAAAATCGCAAAAGCTTACTGCCGAGCGGCATAATTTCCGTCAAAGGCGCGTTCGAGGCGGGCTCGGTGGTTATGCTGAACGACAACGCCAAGGCCGTTACAAATTTGAGCAGCTCTCAACTAAAAGCCCTTGCCGGCAAACACAGTTCCGAAATTCGAAAGATACTCGGCCCAAAACACCGTGACGTCGTGGCGATACCGGAAGATATCGTAATGATTGACTCCGTCTAAAGCCGGATGTTCCATATTGACTATTGTAATGGGCACAAAGGACGCAGAGAGTTTTTAGTTTTTCATTTCGATTTTTGATTTGTTTTCCGCTATTCTGTGCCCTGAAATAATGAAAGCAGGCGTGGCTAAATGATTTCGGCAAACGGACGGCGGATATTCGATATTGACTATTTATAATTCAATATTAAAATAATAGATAGTCAATTTAATTGGCCGAAGTGGCGGAACTGGCAGACGCGCGGGACTCAAAATCCCGTCCTGGCGACAGGGTGTGGGTTCGACTCCCACCTTCGGCAGTTTATTTCGTGATGCGTCGTGCGTATATCGTATTGCGTATTTCGTGATGCGTATTGCGTAAAAAATAGAATGAATATGTCATTCCGTGGTTGAGATGGTATCCACGATCTACCTTCTGGATTCCTGCTTTCTCAGGAATGACAATGCTACAGATCATTTAGCTACGAAAGGTGATAGTTCGCGGAGGCGGTTTATGATGGGTGGCATTTTTTCGATTGTGTAATCGACTTCCTCTTCTGTGTTGTACCTGCTTAAGCTGAATCGAATCGAGCCGTGGGCGGCGGTGAAGGGCACGCCCATTGCGCGCAATACGTGAGAGGGCTCGAGTGAGCCGGAGGTGCAAGCGGAGCCGCTGCTGGCGCAAATGCCGTATTTGTCGAGCATAAGCAGAATGGATTCGCCTTCGATATACTCGAAGCTGATATTGGTCGTATTGGGCAGGCGATTTTCTTTGTCGCCGTTAAGCTGGGAGCCGGGGCACTTCTCCAAAATCTCGTTTTCAAGTTTGTCACGCAGATATCTGACTCTGTCGTTTTCCTGCTCGATATTCTTTGCGGCCAATTCGCAGGCCTTGCCCAGGCCGACGATTCCGGGGACATTTTCGGTGCCTGCCCTTCTTCCGGCTTCCTGATGGCCTCCCAGCATAAACGGGGACATCCGTGTCCCCTTCCTGACGTACAAAACACCCACGCCCTTCGGCCCGTGGAGCTTATGGCCTGAAAGACTGAGTAAGTCAATATTACTCTTCGAGAGGTCCAGTGGTACCTTGCCAATCGCCTGCACTGCATCGGTGTGAAACACGACCCCCCTGCCGGTAACTAATTCGGCGATTTTGTCAATGGGGAATACGACGCCGGTCTCGTTGTTTGCGTACATTATCGTAACGAGGGCGGTATCATCATCGATTTGTCTTTCCAGTTCCGCCAAGTCGAGCTGACCCTTCCTGTCCACTGCCAACTCTACCACCGTATAGCCGTGATTTTGCAGCTCTCTGCAGACGGTCAAAACAGCGGGATGCTCAACTCTGGAAGTTATAATCTTGCGCTTATTGGGTACGGCA
>JAUXAH010000244.1 GCA_030614945.1 Phycisphaerae bacterium | reverse complement strand
TTCGGCCACAAGCGGATATTCGATATTGATTATTGATATGGGCAAGGGACTTGCAATTTCGATTTTAGCGTTTTTTATAAGCACTGTCCCGATAGCATCGGGATTTGGCGCAGGTCCGGTTAGAAGTAAGTCGCCAAAGGTCCGCTCGAGGCGGACAGTGGCCCCGGTGCGGACTTCTAAGGGGACAGTGACGGCCCGCAAAACTCCGCTGCGGGAGGGCTTTGTCCTGACCGGCGTTGACGGCAAATTGACCGGCACCGACAGCAATGACATCCGGTTCCAGGACAGCAACGAGGGTTCCCAAAGCCAATATATCGGCTTTGGGCTTCCCAATAGATGGTTCTTTGAATTTGACTCAGACATAAGCGATGATAAAGCCGTTGTCAAAGCCGGGACAATCCTGGAACTGCTGCCATCGTCGACACTGGAAAAGATGACCGCTGATGTGGAAAAGCGTGCTGCTGCAAGCCCCGTTAGAAATAAGTCGCCAAAGGCGACCACCGTGCCCTCGGTGCAGACTTCTAACGGGGCAAGCTACAAACTCTGGGGCAGAGTAACCAAATACAAGGGCAGGAATTTTATATTCCCCATCTATTTTTTGCCGCTCAGCGAAACAAAGAGGCCCCCGCCGTCAACGTCACAAGAACCCCGGGAAAAGGCCGGGTCAACTCTCAATGACCCGAACGATGCGTTAACCATACCGAAAGAGATATTAGAGAAGCTCAAAACAAGGAAAATCCTCCGCCCGGAGCAGTTGAAAAAGGGATTGGAATTGAAGCAGGATTCTATCTTAGCTGACAGGACCGGCTTTATCTCGTCGTGTGTGATGCGTGATGCGTATCGCGTGAAAGGAAAAAGAAAAGAGGAGAAAGGAAAAACGCAATACGCAATACGCAATACGCCATGGGAATTTGTCTTTGATGCTCTCGGCCGGAACGTCCAGCAGATTATACTTCGGCTGCTGCCCTGCCAGGCCCTGGAGTCGGCCGAGCAAGAGCAATCTACCGAGGCGGATACCTTGCGATTCAAAATAGCAGGGATTCTAACAAAATATAAGGGAAATCACTATCTGCTATTAGAGCGGACAACAAGAGTTTACAGCCACGGCAACTTCGGCAGATAAAAAAGAATTAGCCACAGAGAACACAGAAAGCGCAGAGAAAGAAAAGAATTAGCCACAGAGGACACAGAGAAAGAAGAGAATAGAAGGAAAAGAATATGGATTCCTGCTCCGTCTAAAGCCGGATTCCGTCATAGCCGGATCTTCGACTTCGATTTCGCAGGAATGACAATACCAAAAACTTAGCGGGCTTAGCGAACGATACAGTAAAAAGATAAGGCAAACAGTGTGAGCAACGAATTTGACAAAATTCTAATTTCCTCATCCCAGCCGGACTTTGAGGACATGCTTAGTAAACTTCGTTTTGCAGTAGTACGCACTGCAAGATTTAGGATAGACAGCGAAGAAAATGAGCAGTTAAGAAATATTGTTAAAGATGTTATGAAACACGGTGATGATGCTGTAGCAGAATACACGGAAAAATTTGATGGTATTAAGTTGATACCAGAACAATTCAAAGTAAATCAAAATGAATTAGAGAACGCTCACAAAGAAATCGACGCCAAGCTCTTAAACTCGCTTCGTAAAGCAATTGAGAATATCCGGAAGTACCAAGAAGAAATATTCGTCGGCAACCTCAAACATCCAGGAATAAGGTACACACCGATAAAAAGAGTTGGCGTTTGTATACCAGGCGCTTCTGTACCACTACCATCAACTGTAATAATGATTGTGGTACCTGCTCAAGTGGCAGGTGTTAAAGAAATAGCGGTAGTTTCACCACCGAAATACCAAGGCACTATCCACCCAGCAATCTTAGCAGTCTGTTATGAGCTGGGAATTGACGAAGTTTATCGTATCGGTGGTGCGCAAGCCGTAGCGGCTTTAGCACGCGGAACGAACATGATAAGAAAGGTCTATAAGATTGTGGGTCCAGGCAACCAATGGGTGCAAATGGCAAAACGCGAAGTTTTTGGGCTGGTCGATATTGATTCTATAGCTGGGCCAAGTGAGGTACTTATAATTGCAAATGATAAAGCAAATCCAGCGTGGGTTGCTGCTGATATGTTAAGCCAAGCAGAACACGCTCCAGGAAGTGCGATTGTGCTTACAGATTCACAGGAACTTGCCAAGAATGTCCTTGATGAGCTTAAAAAACAGATAGGACAATTGGACAGAGCGGAAGCAACAACTAAATGCCTTGAAAAATTCAGCGGAATTGCTGTGATAAAAAAAATGAGCGATGTAATTGGTATTGCAAATGCTTTTGCCTCTGAGCATTTGGAAATCCAATGTGGCGAGCAAAGCAGGGAAATCGCCGACAGAATTGAAAATGCAGGCGCGATATTTATTGGTGATTATAGTCCGGTGGCGGTCGGTGACTACTGGGCTGGGCCGAGCCATACATTACCCACAGGACAGACTGCAAAGTTCTTTAGCGCTTTAAGTGCAAATGACTTTATCAAGTCAACGAGTATCATCGAATACGATAAAAAGAAATTGGCCGAAAGTGCTGCTGATATTATTCGGTTGGCTGAAGTTGAAGGCCTTGACGCCCACGCAAAAAGCATAAAAATCCGGCAGGTACCCCGCAAAACAGGAACCCAGCAGGATTGAGCCGTAGTGACAGGCTAAGAGCCTATAACAAAACCAATTAACCTAATAGAAGGAACCGCTTCGCGGACTATTTTGAACAGATTTCTCGACTCCGCTACGCTCCGCTCGGAATGACAGAGCAAGTGGCGCTACATGCTCCGCTCGAAATGACAGTATAAGTTTTGTTAGACGCTCTAAATTCCCCAGTCAAGTTTGTCCTTATACCACCAGTAGAACCTACCCAATAGATGAGCGGCTACCATTGCCAGATAAATAAATGCTATTTTTTGATAAATAAAGGCCGTGCCTAAGAGATAACTCAAAACCATACAAATATAAAATGGGGTCTGGCGTAAAGCCCGGGGGGTTGGCAAATTAGATATGATTGGGGCAACCAGTCCGCCAAGGACACAAAAGACTAAAATCAGTCCGCAGTACGGGAAAAATGCTCTGAATATCGAGCGAATGATTAATACTGGACTCAGTGCATCGACCGAATCAAACATAACCACCGTCAACAACACCATCGGAAGAAAGAAGAACCCGTATGCCGACAACAGCCAAAATAATAAATCGGTTCGTTCGGCAATGACATAATATATAGCTGCCGGACAAAAGCAAACAGCAATACAGCCAAGCATAAGAAACAATTGGGAAATAAGGTCGCCTCTATCAGGCGCATTATAAATTGAAATATCCGGCGCCCGCCAGCCGCCTTTGGAACTATGAAAAACACAATGCCCAATGTAATAAAAGACGTAGCCAATAAACAGTATGTAAAGCGCCAGAGATACTATGCCAAAGTAAATAAAGACGAGTTTCTTAATTAGCAGCGGCGCAAGCAGAAAAATTACAAGGTGAATTATACCCGATACATTCATCGGATAGAACAATATGTCGATGAGCCACGGCAGCTTGCGCTTAACCACTAACTGAGGTAACTGAGGCTCTTCAATTATTTTCACATCGTCCACCTTTCAATGATTTGAAGTCGGGACAAGTGATTATCGATTTGCTAATTTTTCCTTTATCAGTTCTGCGGCTTTTGCGAGGGCATCGTCGATTTTTTCCGGATTTTTTCCGCCGGCCTGTGCCATTTGCGGTCTTCCGCCGCCGCCGCCGTCGACTATCGGCGCAATCGCCTTAACCAGCACGCCTGCCTTCAGGCCCCTCTTGACTAAATCATTGGTCATACCCGCCAACAACGTTACCTTGTCGTTATCAGCAAAGCCCAGGACGACAGCAGCAGATTTTGCTTTTTTCT
>JAUXAH010000608.1 GCA_030614945.1 Phycisphaerae bacterium | reverse complement strand
CTCGAGCCCACATTGTCCAGGCATTCTGCTCGGCGACTGAGAGACCTTGCCAAGCCTGAGTGGCGTTGGTCATTCGAGTCTTGGCCGCGATGGCGCGTTCGGTGGTTGAAACGGTGGGCGTTGCTCGGCGCCGCATGTAGGTGCCGTAGCGATTCTGGCTGAACGTGACGCCGGCGACGGAACCGCGAACGTCGGCGACTGGACCGCCGTAAAGTACCTTTGCCATGGTGCTGAAACTCCTTTCAGGTGGTGCCTCGGGACCATCTCTGCTACTGGATCTGGATATAAAGATCCCGGAGTAGTAGAGGGGCTCGAGATCTAATACAACTCTTGTAAACCAACAACACGGGTTCAACACGGAACCTTCAGGAGTGTACCACGTTGGGAGTAGGCTGTCAAAGGGCGATTCACACTGTTGTCGGTGGATAACCTGTGGATGGATTGTGGATAAGTGGCAAAGAGCGGTGGAGAAAGTGGGGATAACATTCTTGTGGATGTGGGACTGTTGTGGAAGGAATTGAACACTTATCCACAAAGCGCTTCCAGTTATCCACAATCCATCCACAAAATTAGAAAAGTTATCCACAGGTAAAAGCGTGAAAGTCAAAGGAGTGGGCCACGGGATCGTGGGGGAATCCCGTGGCCCTGGGGCGGAAGGAACCTCGGAAAAGGTCAGTCGTTAAGCGCGTCAAGGTGTCTGGCTGCGGCTTCGTTGTCATTGATCAGTATGACGATGACCCTGTCGATACGTGTGTGTAGGCGTCCGATTGCCTTTCGTGTTCGCAAGTCGATCTCGTTCAATCGCTCGTTGAATTTTTCGAGTTCGGCCGGGGTGTCGCTCATATGGATTCTCCTGTTTTCGTTTGCACACCGTTTGCACACCGCCTATGGCCCCCGGAGGGGCGTAGTATGAGACTGGAAGCGCGCCGCTGGCGACGGGGCCAGACGAAGAAAATCGCGTGCGTCTTATCTTGTGCTGCGGCTCCGGACTTGTGGAAAAAAAAAACGACAGGGCGTTAACCCCCTTGATCTGGCATCTTCACGCCGCAAAAACGCCACGAACCGCGCGATCGATTTCCGCCTCATCGAAGCTGATGTACGCGACGGTCGACGAGATCCACCGATGGCCAAGCGCCTTCTGCAATTTCACCGGATTCTCGCCAAGCGCAGAGTAGACTCTGGCCGCAAACGTTTTCCTCATAACGTGTGTCCCAAAACAGTTGAGATCAAGGCCAGCGACACGAAAAGCGGCCGCCAGAATGCGGTACGCCTGAACCCGCGAAATCGGAGCAAGCACGAGGGCCGCGGCGCCGTCCCCGGCGCCGCAGCCCTTCCTGCGCGAGAGAAAGACCGGTGTCTGCTGTCCT
>JAUXAH010000360.1 GCA_030614945.1 Phycisphaerae bacterium | reverse complement strand
TAATTTCCCTTTGTGACTTTTGTGCTTTTTTGTGGCCAACTTTTTTATCCTCTTTCCTGCTGTCTTCTGTCTTTTCAATTTTGTATTTTGGCCACGCCTGTCAGAAGCGTGCGTATCCGCATTCGAATTTGTTTCGCACTTCGTGCTTCGTATTTCGAATTTGTGTGGATACACAATTTTTCACTTGACATCTAACTTTCTATGAAGTATAATACATATCTAACAATTAAAAAGTCAATACAGTATCCTAAATTCGGAGGAATTCCCAATGTCGAAGTCGCAGATCCGGCATCTGTTTGACGGAATCCGGCATCCGTTGTGCTGAAAGTCCGGCCCCTGGACGGATTTGACGGAATGAACTACGAACAATGAACCATGAACCAACAAACCAATAACCAATAACCAATTACCAATTACCAATAACCAATAGTCTTGGAGCAAAACGTAAAACCCTTATGGGAACAACAAATACCTGTCCTGAGCGTAGTCGAAGGAATCATTTATCAATAATCAATAATCATTTGGCTTTCGGCACCTCTACATTTGTAGAGAGGCCTTTACAAATCGCACCTTTTTATGCAAAACAAACCCAATCTTGTCCGCCGTAGGCGGATTGCAAATGAACGTAACTTCAGTTAATACAATGAACTATGAACTACGAACTATGAACTATTTTATGCAAAACAAAGCCAATTCAAACCCAATTCAAAGCCAATTTCCGAAAAAGTCAAGTGAATGTAAAGTCTTTTGATAGAGTGGCTTATGAAAATAAATGCGATTGGACACTTGGTAAAAACAAACCCAATTCAAAGCCAAACAAACCCAATTTGCCAGAGGGTAAAATTGATGCAAAGTGTGTAGTTACAAAGGATTATGAAGAAAAGTGCGGATAAGGGCTATGAAAAAACAAAGCCAAAACAAACCCAATTTGCTGGATGCTCAAATGAACATAAGCTCTGTTTTAACAAAGGATTATGAAAATGTACCACTTCGCAGACGCGGGGAAAACAAACCCAATCAAACCCAATTTTCTCTTGCCCAAATCCCCCAGTTTAACCACCCTGACTCCCTTTCTTACAAAATATTTTTTACTGCTATCGGCTTAAAGAAGCCGAAAATACACTTAAGCAGGATGGTTTATCTGTTTGAAAAAGTTTTTCTTTTCTCTAAGTACAGCAGAATTTAATGGTTACTGTGATAAGAAAAAGTTCGGCCGCCGATTATATCGCAATGGTCGTTGTTTTTTTGATGGCTACCGGCACAATCTTTGTCTTCTCAGCAGACGTTAACATCACGCAGGGGCTTGACTTACAGAAATTCTACGACTCCCAGGCCGGTCGCCAAATCCTGTTTTTTCCCATCGCTTGTTTGGTTATGTACACCGCCTCTTGTTTCAATTATCGCAGGTTTACTCTAACTAACGGCTGGCTAAAATCCCCGACCAGCTATTTGTTAGTCTTTAGTATAGCGTTACTTATACTCGTTTTGATCCCGCATTTCGGCACAGAGGTTAACCGCGCCCGCCGATGGCTCAGAATCCCTGCCGGGCCGATAATGATAAGTTTTCAGCCCTCTGAGCTCGCAAAATGGGCAATCGTCTTCTTCCTGGCTGCCGTTTGCGATAAGTTCCGTGCTGACATCAAGTTATACTGGAAAAGGTTTGTCCCTATCTGTTCTGTAGTAGCCGTGGTAGTCGCTCTTGTAATCACCGAAGACTTTGGCACAGCAGCATTTATATCACTTTTGGGCCTTCTGATGTTAATAATCGCTGGAGTAAAATGGTGGCATATTCTGACCCCTTTACCCTTTCTTGCCATTGCCTTTCTTGCGGCATTAATCCGCTTTCCTGGCCGAATGCAGCGGATTTGGGCTTTTTTAAACCCCGAAAAATGGGCTGATTCCGCCGCTTATCAGGCAAACCAGTCGCTGATTGCCCTCGGCTCCGGCGGACTCTGGGGCAAAGGGCTGGGCAAAGGAATTTGCAAATACGGCCATTTGCCGGAAGATACGACAGATTTTATTTTCGCTATTATCGGTGAAGAGCTCGGCTTCATTGGAACCGCAGCGGTCATTGGGTTGTTTATTGTGTTTGTTTCGCTGGGAATTCTGGTGGTTGTGCGCTGCCGGGACCGTTTCGGCCAGCTTTTGGCCGGGGGAATTGTTTTAACAATTGCTATGCAGGCAGCGATTAATATCGGGGTGGTAACGGTTATGCTGCCGACAAAGGGCATACCTCTGCCGTTTGTAAGTGCCGGCGGAACGAGTATGCTGCTATCAGCCGTTGCGGTCGGCGTATTGTTGAATATCGCCAAGCAACCCTCCTTCGCATAAAGCTACGGCGGGCAGGCTCCGACACGAAGAGAAATTAGACGCAGATTTCGCAGATTACGCAGAGAAAAATTTAGCCACGAAGAGGCACAGAAATAGTTTTGAATTTTGAGTTCTTAGTTTTGAGTTGCGGAAGCCGCCTTCGGCGGAGCTGTTAGTAATAGTGAGTGGAATTTAGAAAAAATGTTGGCCACGAAGAGGCACAGAAATAGTTTTGAATTTTGAGTTCTTAGTTTTGAGTTGCGGAAGCCGCCTTCGGCGGATGGCTGATTTTATTATTGTTTTTATGGCGCATAATA
>JAUXAH010000077.1 GCA_030614945.1 Phycisphaerae bacterium | reverse complement strand
AACAGTAATTTGACCATCCTGTCCGGAGCGTCGCCAGGGCCCGGTTCTTCATAGCAGATGTTCTGCCCTATAGCCATGATGATTTCATTAATTAAAGGATCCGTCCGGCTGTCATTGCGGATATCGAAACTAATGGTCCATATATCCCCGTCGCCCATGTAGCTTTTGACGCCGCTGACATCCCATTTGCTTTGCCGTGTGACGTTCGCCCATCCCTCTTTGTAGAAATCGCCTTCTTCGTTGACCGTATCCAAGTCAATGGGGGGTTGTCTTCGTCGGTCCAATTCTCCTCGGCAAGCGACGCTCCGCTGAAATCAGACGATGCGACGACCGCGGAGTCGGCGGCCATCGGGCCGGCAAAGCATATCATGGCGACGGCGATGGCCACGTACGTCGTGATGCGGCTTCTGTTATTCAACATCTTAATTTAATACCGCCTTAAATAAATTAAACTTATCCACACTGTTGAAACCCCGGCCGTCCGATGCGGACAGGCATCATTTTCAGTAACCCCTCAGGCTCCTGGGCGAGACTTGCGACCCTCACCCGCCAACAAGGGCACCGTTACCAAAACTTTATACCAATCCAATTAACTGATATTTCCCATTCAAACGCTTATAAAACATAATTTTCACCGTGCCGCTGCATCAATAATCGTACCAAATTGACCTTGAACTATCAAGAATTTCCTTTTTTGCTTTCACCCATTAGGTTCTCCAAATCAGACCTAAAAAACTGGCTTGAACAGCTTCCATAGGCTCTATGCTAACAAAATCCAATTTATTTGAACGACTTCATCTGGGAAATACGGCCTAAACATTGATTCCTTACCGCCTTCGTGGCAAAACCAACTAATCATTGATTCCTTAGTGCTTAGCTCGACTTTTGCCCTTTTTAGAGTTGCCGACTGATGGATAGAAGAAACACTATCGTAATAAGCAGACTCCTACCGATTCTTATTACTGACAAGGGTAATATGATCGGAAAGGAGTCCATTATGCTTTCTATTCCATCGGTGGCAAAGCAGATTTTCATGAGTTTTTCTATAGCTCGTGTCAAGATTGTAGCATCAAAGCGAAAAAAGTCTATACATAAGAAACTTTTTTGCGGAAGCCGTTTTTTTTGCTGATTTTACGTTGAGAAATTACTACAGTACTGTCGAAAATTGAGAATGTAAAAGCTCTTTACAAGTGAATATGCGTATTGTACGGCATAACCGACAAAACATTCAGGAGAAAAGACAATGACCGATAAGAAAGCAGACCTGGCCGGCCCTGGTATTGGTGACTATGCGGAGCTGGAGAAAACCCTGCCGTCGGATTATATCTCTCTGCTATCGGCAAAGGAAACGCAGAATGCCACCTATGCGGTTAAAGACTACATCGAGGAGAACCTGTGCAAGGAACTCAATCTGATTCGTGTTACTGTTCCTCTGATAGTAGATGTTGAGAGCGGAGTGAACGACCTGCTGGACCGTGATGGCTCGCGAACGCCAATCGGGTTCCATATCTCAAATGACTACGATAAAAATCCTATCGATGCCGAGGTCGTGCAGGCCGCAACCAAGTGGAAGCGCATGGCCCTGAAGCAGTTCGGGATGGAGGTGGGCGAAGGTCTGCTCACCGACATGCGGGCCATCCGAAAGGACTACTGGCTTGACCACGACCACAGCGCCTACGTGGACCAGTGGGACTGGGAGCTGGCGATAACGAAAGAGCAGCGCAACCTGCAGTTCCTAAAGCAGGTGGTAGAGAAGCTCTGGAAGGTCCTCAAGGGAGCTGAGAGGCACGTCCAAAAGCTGTTTGGCCAGTTGAGGACGGATAAATATCCCGACCTGCCGGAGAAGCTGACCTTCATCCACGCCGAAGACATACTTGACAGGTATCTCGACCTGCCGCGCAAGCAGCGCGAGACGGAAATTGCGAAGGAGCTCGGCGCGATGTTCATCTATGGGATAGGGTGGGTGCTCAAGGACGGCTACCCACACGAAATGAGGGCTGCTGACTACGATGACTGGGTCACCGAGACAACGTCAGAGGACGGCAGGGAAATGCATGGTCTTAACGGAGATATTCTTGTCTGGAACCCGGTGACAAAGCGCCGCCACGAATTGACATCTATGGGTATCCGCGTCAACGCCGAGACGCTCAGGAAGCAGCTTGAGATTAGCGGCCAGCTTGATTTCCTTAAGCTGCCATACCACCAGGCCATTATAAACAACGAGATTCCGCTAAGTATCGGCGGGGGGATTGGCCAGTCGCGTACCTTTATGCTTCTCTTGAAAAAGGCGCATATCGGAGAGGTCAGCGCCACCGTCTGGCCCAAAATACTCAAGGATATGTGCAGGAAGAAGAACATCCATGTCATAGAATGAGCAATGTAAGCTAACATCAGAAAGTTTTTAGATATTGAGATTGCTTCGCTGCGCTCGCAATGACAACAGGGAGGCGGTTCGCAATGATATTTTCGTGCTGGGCCGCTGTGCCGACGAGGCAGCTATCTTTGCCTGCATTTCAGGTAGTTTCCAAACAAATCTTGTAGGTTCAGGCGATATGGTTATAATTCGGGTCGATTCAATAGTAGATTATGAAGGGGATATGTAAATGGCGCTTTTGTTAGGGTATGATGTCGGAAGCTCGTCAATAAAAGCGACGTTGATGGAAGCTGAGACGGGTAAGGTGCTGGCAGCGGCGACATCGCCGGAGAAAGAGCTGGAGATTATCGCAGAAAAGTTGGGCTGGGCAGAACAGGAACCGGCTGTCTGGTGGGACAACGTCAAATCGGCCACGCAGAAGGTTAAGGCGCAAGCGGAATTTGAAGCTGCCGACGTGGAGGCGATTGGGATTTCTTACCAGATGCACGGACTGGTTGTCGTGGATGAAAATAAAGAGGTTTTGAGGCCTTCGATAATCTGGTGCGACAGCAGGGCGGTGCAAATCGGGGAACAGGCGGCGGTGGATATCGGAAAAGAAAAGTGCCTTGAGAGATTGCTCAATCTGCCGGGGAATTTTACGGCCTCGAAATTGAAGTGGGTTATGGAAAATGAGCCGGAGGTTTATTCGAGGATTCATAAAATAATGCTGCCGGGTGATTATATCGCAATGAAGATGACGGGCGAGATAAGAACGACTCCATCAGGTCTGTCTGAAGGGATAATGTGGGATTTCGAGCAGAATGGTCTTGCTGAATCGATACTTGATTACTACGGTATAAGCAGTGAGCTGATTGCGGAGGTTGTGCCGACGTTTTCGGTTCAGGGAGAACTGAAGAAAGAAGCAGCAGAGGAATTAGGATTGAGCGCCGGTACGAAGGTATCATATAGGGCCGGCGACCAGCCGAATAACGCATTATCCCTGAATGTTTTGAATCCGGGTGAAGTGGCAGCTACGGCAGGGACTTCGGGTGTGGTTTACGGTATCAGTGACAGGGGCGATTACGACGGCAAGTCGAGAGTGAATACGTTTGTTCACGTCAACTACAGTACAGAGGAGCCAAGATATGGCGTGCTTTTGTGTCTCAATGGGACGGGGATATTAAACAGCTGGCTGAAACACAATTTCGGTGGGAGTCTTACTTACGATAAGATGAATGAGCTGGCGGGCGGGGTTTCGGTTGGTAGTGATGGAGTTGTGGTTCTGCCTTACGGCAATGGAGCTGAAAGAACGCTGGAAAATAAGGACATCGGGGCATCCGTTCATGGCCTGAACTTCAACAGACATAAGAGGGCACACCTGTTGAGGGCAGCACAAGAGGGAATAGTTTTTGCGCTGAATTACGGGCTTGGGATAATGCGTCAGGCGGGTGTTGAGGCACGAACCGTTCGGGCAGGCAATGCGAATATGTTCCTGAGTCCGTTATTTGGGGAGGCCTTTGCCACTGTAACGGGAACTACGGTGGAACTGTACAATACCGACGGCTCGCAAGGTGCTGCGAGGGGGGCGGGAATCGGTGCGGGTATTTACAATGGCCAAGAGGATGCTTTTGTTGGCCTGTCGCCTGTTAAGACTATCGAGCCGAATGAGAAATTAAAAGCAGCATATCAAGAGGCGTATGAAAGATGGGAAAACATTTTGAAACATGAATTGAAAAGGAGCAGGTAAAATGGCGGCTGAAAAATCTTTGCACAGTATATGCAGGTGGACGTTTAATCCGGGTAAGGGCGGGTTTGTGCCGGCGGATATGAGGCCGGAGTGGGGCGGTAAATTTGGGACGCCGGAGATGATAAAGCTGGTGGCTGATAAGGTCAAGCCGAGGCTGCCGAATAATGTTGAGATAGGCATTGAGATGCACTATGACGCGGAGGTCGACGACGACAATGCGGCGGCGGTGGCTGATGTGCTGGTGGATACGGGGCTGTATCTGGCGATGATAACGCCTGGTGCGCATTGTCACTTTGCGTACGGCGGTGTTGCGTCGCTGGATCCTAACGAGAGAAAGGCGGCTGAAGAATTAGGCACAAAAACTGTTGACCTTGCGTACGGGCCTTTGAAGAAAGCGTGGCATTCGGATGCGGCGAAGGCACCGTCTCTTATAATCTGGAACGGGTCGTTTGGCTACGACCTTGCCAGTGTCGGTATCCGGCAGATGTATCAGAATCTCAAGGAAAGTATCGCCGGGTTGTGTAAATATGAAAGCGGGAAGGGCGGGGGGCTGTTTATAGGGTTTGAGCCGAAGCCGAACGAGGGACATCCGGCAATGTTAATCCCGACGGTAGCAAGCGCACTATTGTTCTGGAGGAAAATTGAGGAGGAGTTCGGGGTCTCCAGAGATAAAAAAGGTGTCAATAAAGAGTTCGGGCATTCAGAAATGATAGGGCTTGACCACGTGGCAGATACGGTTGAAGAGCTGGACGACAATGCGATGGTTCATATGCATCTGAACAGCCAGGGATATAACGACGGTATTATTCTCGGCGGGCCGGGGAAGTACGACATAGACCATGGGGTGAGAGTGAACGGTATGAATATTGCCATCGCGGGACTTATTCAGCAGGCGGGCTACGGTCGGTGGAAAGGCCACGATATGCAAACGCGGGCATACGATAATGCAGAGCAGGGAATCGACAGGGTGGTAAGAAGCGTGCTGAGCTGGGAGGCGTGTGAAAAAGCTGCGCGAGAACTGGATACGGCTGGGCTGCTGAAAGTGCTTGGCAAACGAGAAACTGCCAAAGCCGAAGATATGATGAGGGCCGCGGTGGTAAGCGCCCAGCGCTATTTCGATGAAATGTATAAGTGATGGTCCATTTTGTGAGGTGTAAAAATGAACCGACGGGAATTTATTAAGCTTGTTGCATCCGGAGCGGCGGTGACGTTGCCGGGCTGTGCCTTTTCAATGGGCAACCCGGCAGGAACGGACAGCAAGTCCAAAAAAGCGGCGAAACAGCCTAACATAGTTCTGATAATGGCTGATGATATGGGTTACTCTGACATCGGCTGCTACGGTGGTGAGGTCAACACGCCGAATCTTGACCGGCTTGCGGCCGGCGGTCTTCGCTTCACGCAATTTTATAATGCGGCGAGATGCTGCCCAACGCGAGCATCGCTGCTAACCGGATTGTACCCGCACCAGGCGGGAATCGGCCACATGACAGGTAACAGGGGGTATCCAGCTTATCAGGGTTATTTGAATAAGCGGTGCGTTACCATCGCGGAAGCTCTAAAAATGGCTGGTTATAATACACTTATGTCCGGTAAATGGCACGTCGGCGAAAAACGTCCCCATTGGCCGGTTGACCGGGGCTTCGATGAGTATTACGGCATAGTTAGCGGTGGTGCAAATTACTTTGATATTTCGAAAGCCAAGGCGGCGGGAGTAAAAAGGACTATGGCAATTGGAGACAAACCTTTTATTCCCAAGCCGGGAAAGTTTTATATGACCGACGCTTTCAGCGAAAACGCTGTGAAGTTCATCGAGACTTATGGGCGAAGAAAAGAACCGTTTTTTCTTTATCTTGCATACACGGCGCCGCATTGGCCGTTGCACGCCTGGCCTGAGGACATCGCAAAGTATAAAGGAAAATATCTGAAAGGATGGGACAAGCTACGCGAAGAACGACACGAACGAATGATAAAGATGGGGCTGGTCAGCAAGAAATGGAAAATGACGCCGCGTGATGTGGCGACGTGGGCCTGGGCTGATGAAAAGAACAAGGAATTGATGGATTTGAAAATGGCTGTGTATGCGGCGCAGATTGAACGAATGGATTGGGGTATCGGCAAAGTGCTCGACAAAATCAAACGAATCGGGGCTGAAAAGAATACGCTGGTTCTGTTCCTTTCCGATAACGGCGGATGTGCAGAGGGTGGGCCTGTAGGTTTTGACAGGCGAAAAAACGGGCTGCCGCCCGGCGGCGTGGATTCATATATGAGCTATGGTCTTTCGTGGGCGAATGCCAGCAATACGCCGTTCAGGCGGTATAAACACTGGGTCCACGAAGGCGGCGTCGCCACGCCCTTGATTGCTTATTGGCCGGCGGTGATTAAAAAGCGCAACAGCATTACTCACCAGCCCGGCCATATTATCGACATTATGGCAACCTGCCTTGACATCGCGGGAATCGAGTACTCAAAAACTTACAAGGGGCGTGAGCTTATCTCTCTGGAAGGGAAAAGTCTTCTTCCGATATTCGGGGGCAAAAAACGCCGGGGACACGAAGCCATATACTGGGAGCATGAGGGCAACCGGGCCGTGCGGCAGGGCAGGTGGAAGCTGGTCGCAAAACATAAAAGCGATTGGGAACTTTATGATTTGCAAGCGGACCGCACGGAGCTAAAAACCATAGCCGAGAAGTATCCGCAAAAGGTCGAAGAGCTAAAAGTGATGTATAAAAGCTGGGCGAAGCGCTGCGGTGTGCGACCCTGGCCCATAAAAAACTAAAAGTGAAAAGCGCAAAACTAAAAATTGCGGAACTTTAAATTCGACAGTTTTTAGTTCTTAGCTTTAAGTTTTTAGTTCTCATATTATCAGCATTGTGTCGCCGTAGGAGTAGAAGCGGTATCGCTGCTCGATGGCGTGGCTGTAAGCGGCGAGGATATTTTCCAGGCCTGCGAAGGCCGCCACCAGTGCAAGGAGGGTGGATTTGGGCAGATGAAAATTCGTTACCATCGCATCGATAATCTTGAATTTATAGCCGGGCTTAATGAAAAGCCTCGTTGTGCCGTCGGCGGCTTTGGCTTGTGAGCCGGCGGCTGCTGTCTCGAGGGTCCGCGCCGAGGTTGTGCCGACGGCGATTATTCGGCTGCCCTTATTTTTTGCGGTGTTTATTATGCGGGCGTTTTCCTCGTCAATGCTGAATTGCTCCTGATGGATTTGGTGGCCTTCGAGATTTTCTGCGGTTATCGGCTTGAATGTCCCCGTTCCTACGTGCAGTGTTATATATGCAAAGCGGATGCCGCGTTGTTTTAACTGCTCGATTAGCTGATTTGTAAAATGCAGGCCGGCCGTCGGGGCCGCGACCGCGCCGGTATGCCGCGCATAGACCGTCTGGTAGCGAAGTTTATCTATTGCCGCTGCGGCCGGGTCATCATCTCGCTTGATATATGGCGGCAGGGGTGGAAAGCCGATTTTATCGAGGATAGTATCGACGCTCCCGATTTTATCGGAACCGCTCAGGGCCGTGTCTATCTTCAGCTGGCATCTACCCTCACCCTCCTTTTCGAGCACTACTGCTCTGCAAAAATCCTTCTTTGCTTTGTCTTTTAGATAGAGCTCGTCGCCGGGTTTTACTTTACGAGCGCCTTTTAACATTACTTGCCAGGTTCCCGGTTCGCTTTCGGCCAGAAATAATGCTTCGAGTCTGGCTCCGGTGCTGCGTCGGGCGAAGAAACGGGCCTGCAAAACTTTCGTATCGTTAAGCACAAGGCAGTCGCCCGGCGATAAGAAATCGCCGATGCTGCTAAATCGGCTGTCGATAAGCTCACCGCTGGAGCGATTAAAAACCAGCAGTCGTGAGCTGCTTCGAATGTCGGTCGGCTGCTGGGCAATCAACTCCGGCGGTAAGTAATAGTTTAACTTTTCCGT
>JAUXAH010000031.1 GCA_030614945.1 Phycisphaerae bacterium | reverse complement strand
CTGCGACAGCTTCGATGGCTTTATTCCTGATGTCAGGATTATCGTCAGCTAAACCTTCCTGGACAATTCGAGTGGCTTCCGGCACAAGAGCATCAACGGAAACGGAAGTGGTATCGGGCCAGCTTACAACAGTTGTTTGCGGCGGTTCATTGCATCCGGAGGCGAATATTGCGTAAGTGATAAGCGCATAAGTCACGATTAGCGTTGCGCACTTTGCTTTTTGTTTTTTATTGTTTTTAGACTTATTTTTCATTTCGCCACCGCCGCCAGGAAATAACATATTTTTTATTTCGGATAAATCTCGCCGAAAGCGGTACAGTGCCCCATTTTGCGATAAGTCGCAAAATGGGAGCCCCTATTATGAGCAAAACAAGACAGAGTGCACAACAAAAATCCAGCCATTGCCCGTATTTACTAAAAAAGGTTGTCCTTTTATCTATCGGCATTTGGTCGACGAACCATCCAGCTATACCCTTTCGTGCCATAGCTTGATGCGGCAAAGAGCCGGCCAAAAAGCCGTTTTTTACACGTCCGAGCGTATCTATCAGGCAGCTTATCCCGGTATTGACGCTTCGCAAGACGGCAAGTCTGTTTTCGACGGCCCTGAAGACGCAAATAGTTGCGTGCTGAGGAAGCTCTGAGCTCGGCAAGACTTTATCGCCCTTGAATCGCACGAACCACCCGTCGTTACTTATATTGACAAGCCAGTCGATCTGCTTTCGCCCCTGCCTGTCCAATGCGAATCTTCGTACAATTGCAGGCATTGTAGCCTCATAACAAATTATTACGCTGAATTTGTAAACCCCGTTAGAATTTTTTTCTTTTGTACGCGAGGTTACCCCTCCCTTACGGTCGGGGCTCTGTGTAGGATTTCTAACGGGGTAAACTCGCTTATTTTCTGCCACCAAGGCACCAGGACACGAAGAATTTTTTTGTTTTTTACTTATATCTAATTCTCTTTGTGACTTCGTGTCTTTGTGGCTAATTCCTTTGTCTTCACCAGTGTCCATTTCAAAGACGGTGTATTCGCTGCCTGCATTGAGTGAATGGTCGTAATCGTATGGATTAAATTTCATCAACAGCTTAAAAAGTAAAGGAAAACTCTTTCTGAAGGGCAGCACTTCGCCAAAGAGGACCAAATGAATTTTACTATATTGTTTGTCCGATTGCTGCCCGTCGGGCTTGTAGAGGAATGCTGAATTATATCTTTCAGCCAGCCGGCTTTTTGATTCGTCCGCCTTGCCCCCGTATGCCCCTACAAGCAGAAAAGCGGTGTCTTTGGAATGTTCTCGAAGGGCCTTGTCAAAGGCCTTCCAGGGATGTGAAGAGTCCACAAGCGACAACACTTCGGGGTTCAATGTTGCCTGTACCATTGTTTCGGGCCAGACGATTAGTTCGGCACCGGCTTCGGCACCGGCTTCACTTTGCTTCATCAGCTCATCAAATATCCCTTTAGATGTTTGCTCAGCAGCTTGGCCCTCTCCCCTCAGTGCCTCCCGCTTAACCGACTGAGGAACGTTCGACTGCAATGATGCAACCAGAGGGCCGGCCTCGACGAATTCATCTTCCTGACTTATCCTCCATCGCCCGTACACAACGGCAGCAACCACGGCGGTGCACACCACTGCCGTTTTTAACAAATTGCTGACTTTGAAAATATTTTTCCAGCATCGAGTATCGAGTATCGAGTATCGAGTATCGAGCATCGAGCATCGAGCATCGAGGAACAATTCAGCCAGTAACCCGTTGACCATTGCTATCAGAAAGGAAAGGCCCGCTGCGCCAAATATGTCGGCTATCTGGATGAGTGTGATATTGGCGTACTGGCTGTGGGCCAGGAGCCGCCAGAAAAAACCGCCTAAGAAAAGACCCTGTAGACGTTCTGCACCGACGAACAGTATGCCCGCAGTTAGAAATAACGGTATCTTTTTTGTTCTGCAATAACGCAGACAAAGCGCCAGTATCGGCCAGTGCACAGCCGTGTAGAGACAAAAAGTAAGCCAGCCCACCGTCGTTATTGGAGCTATCCAGTATAGATTGCCGAGCCAATAGCAGAGTGAAATTAAGTAGGCGACAACTGCTAAGCGTTTAGGTTTTGCAGTCGGCCGGCACGCCAGAATGAAAGGTACCAGCGACACCCACGCCAAAAACGACCAGCTAATCGGCGCCTGTATCACCGTCAGCATCGCCGCACTGGCAACGAACGGTAAGCAAAGCAGGAAAATATTCTTTACCTTCAACTGGATTTGCCCCTTTTTCTGGAAGCTTTTTTTGCCCTAAGTGCTCCTAATCTCCTGCTCTTCCGAAGCCTTATCAATCGCTTCATTACTTCGTTGGGAGTGAACTGATTCTCTTCTTCTGTCATAATCGAGTTAAATTTAGCCGTAAATAAAGCCAGCTTATCTTCATCCACGTTTAGTTGTCCTGTTGGTATATTGTTCTCATGGTAAAGCCATTTAAGCTCTCTATCCATCTGCTCAGTCCATTCTTTTGGGCCCTCGCCCTCGATTAGCAAATTTTTATTCTTTCTGATTCTTTCGCGCGATTCCTTAGCATACTCACTGGACAGTTCAATGCCGGTGTATCTTCTTTTCAATTTCGCGGCCACGACCGCAGTCGTTCCGGAGCCACTGAATGGATCCAGAACCCAATCACCCTCATTCGAACTTACCCTTATTATTTTAGCCAGCAGGCTTTCCGGCATCTGGCAGGGGTGCCAGCCGGCGCGTTCCTTGAATGTTCCGCAAAGCCGTGGGAAATGACTCCAGACATCGTCCGGCATCTTGCCTTTTGGATTGGCCCGTCTGTCATTATAAATTAGCTGCCTGTCCGACGGAACCCGTACAGTGTAGTCATTGAAAGTGAATTTTTCTTTATCATTTACAAAGTAAAAAATGTGGGTGTGCGCCCGTGCGAATTTATTTTTCGTTTGTTGGCCGAATGTGTAATGCCATATTATCCAGTTCCGCATAAAAAGCCCTAATTCGTCAGCTATGATTTTTACGTTCGCGGCGTATTCATCGCCTATGGCTATGTAAAATGAGCCGTGCGGCTTTAAGACTTTTTTGCAGACGGCCATCCAGTCTTTCGTCCAGGCGATGTAGTTTTTGCTTTTGACCTTGTCGTAGTATTTGTCGTATTTATAGCCGATATTAAAAGGCGGGTCGGCGAAAATAAGGTCGGCGAATGGCTCATCAACCTTGCCCAGAACCTCTATACAATCGCCACATATTATCTTGTTGAGAAATTTAGACATAGCTGTATTTTATAAAGCTTTGCTGGTGCTGCAAGAGGCAATTATGTGCAAATTGTGATTTAGGAAAAATCTAAGTTTCTATTATGGTTTGATTACCTTCTGTTCTTTGAATACTTTGCCGGTCAGGTAATCGGTAAAGGTTGCCTTCACCGTCAATGGCTCTTCGAACTCATCGATTTTGTCGGCTACATCGAACGTCAATCTGTAACTGGTGGATAAAAATTTTGCAAACCAGAGCTTTTTTAGCTCATTTGGCTCAATGTGCCACTGGGTGAGCAGTGCCTGGCCGTTGTCTTTGTTCAGGTCCCAGAGCTGGACATCGACGGCCCCGGCGGCCTTTATTATGTCACCATCGTGGTCAATCGGCTGTATGTGGACAATCAGCATTTCCTTTCTGCCGTCTTTGTCTTTGTCGTAAAGATTAGTGTATCCGCCAATTTTGATTCTTAGGAGACGGTCGATATATTTGAGCCTGGCTTCGGGCCGTAAGCCGGAGCGAAACTGTAGAAGTTTTTCTAATTGTTCGTTTTCGAATTTGGACTGCTCGATTTGGTCTGTTAATTGCGTTTTGTCCTGTATTAACGTGTTGATTTCTTTTGTCAGGGATGCTCTGCTGCCGCCGTTTCCGCAGCCTGCGACGATGGCGAGCAGGCATCCAGTCAGGATAAGTGTTACTGTTCTCACTTGTGTGCGCCTTTTTTAATTGATTATTGTTTTTTATCAATAATCCTTATTAGTTTCTCTTCGTTGAATACATTACCGGTCAGGTAATCGATAAAGCTTACCTTTACCAACAAGGGCTCTTCGAGCTTATCGATTTTGTCAGCTACATCGAACGTCAATTTGTAATTAGCGGATATAAATCCTGCAAACCAGAGTTTTTTTAGCTTGTTTGGCTCTACGTGCCACTGCCCGAGAAGTGCCTGGTCGTCGTTTTTGTTCGGGTCCTGGAGCCGGACATCCACAGTTCCGACCGCCTTTATTATGTCACCATCTTCATCGATGGGTTGTATGTAAACAATCAGCTTTTCCTTTCTGCCATCTTTGTCTTTGTCGTAGAAGTCGGTATATTTGGTAATTTCAATTTTTTGGAGACGATAGAGATTTTCGGGCTTGACCCCGGGTGGCAAGCCGGAGAGAACCTGTATCTGTTTTTTTAAGTCTTTGTTTTCAAGTTTGGACTTCTCGAATTGGCGTGCTAACTCTCTTTTTTCCCGTCTCAACGTCTGAACTTGTTCGGCCAGTGGAATTTTGGCATTGGTACTTTCGCAGCCTGCGGCAATGACGAGCGGGCATCCGGCCAAGATAGCGTATAGCGTATAGCGTATAGCGTTTACCCCATTAGAAATCTTTCCTTCTGTGGCATACCCCCCGCTTGTAGAATTTCTAACGGGGTTTAGTTTCGTCTTTTTACTTTTCACTTTTCACTTTTCTTCCTGGTCTCTGACGATTTCAGGCGCTTTATGCAATATTCTATCGGCCAGTCCGTAATTGATTGCTTCTTCTGCGTCCAGCCAGAGATTTCGGTCGCAATCCTTTTCAACTTTTTCAGGCTTTTGGCCTGTATGTTTGGCCAATATATCATAAAGCCGGGCGCGCAGCCGCAGTATTTCCTTTGCTTCGATATCGAGGTCGGTAGCGGGGCCCTCCAATATGCCTGTGATTAGGGGCTGGTGCAAAAGAATTCTGTTGTTTGTCAGTAGAAACCGTTTGCCGGCCTTGCCGCCGGCCAATAACAACGCTGCCATACTTGCCGCCTGTCCGATACAATACGTCGCCACGTCACAGCGCAAAAACTGCATCGTATCATATACTGCAAGCCCCGCTGTGATTGCGCCGCCGGGTGAATTGATGTAAAAATGAATATCGTTCTTGGTGTCTTCATTGCTCAAAAACAGCATCTGGGCGATAATTAAATTTGCGGCTGTGTCATCAAGCGGGCCACCGAGAAAAACTATTCTATCTTTTAGTAGTCTTGAAAAAATATCGTATGCGCGTTCGGTTCGACCACTTTTCTCAATTACTATCGGCACTAAGTTTTGATTAGCTGTCATATTTACCTCTAAAACTAAAAGCTTAAAGCGCAAAACTAAAAAGCATAATTAAAACTCAAAGTCAAATATCAAAAATCAAATATCAAAATTACAAATCAAAATTCAAAAAGGAATACCGATTACGAGAATCGAGCATCCGGTCTTACTTTTTGTCTTTTCCTTTCTTTTTTTCTTTGTCTTCTTTGTGCAGCACCTCGTCGATGAGGCCGTATTGATGGGCTTCCTCAGCAGTCATATACCTGTCTCTTTCAGTCTCAGCGGCGATTTTATCAATCGGCTGGCCGGTGTGTTCTGCAAGAATTTCGTTTATCATAGTTTTGGCTTTCAGAATTTCTTCCGCCTGTATCTTGATATCGGCTGCCTGTCCGGTGACCCCGCCCCAGACCTGATGGAGCATAACTTTAGCGTGCGGAAGGGCGTAACGCCTTCCCTTTGTGCCCGCTGCCAGTATTACCGCCGCTCCCGACTGGGCTCTGCCGATACAATAGGTCGCAACCGGAGAGCCGACAAAGCGTATAGTATCGTAAATCGCCATCGTGTCGTCAACACTGCCGCCCGGGGAATTGATGTACAGGCTGATTTCACTGCCGCGTTTGAGATTGTCGAGATACAGCATCTTCATAATGACTTCGGCGGCCCTTTGATATGATATTTCACCTATCAGAAAAACGATGCGGTTCTCCAGCAGCATATCATCCAGACTCATCTGGCGGTAGCGCTGATACTGGCCGTATTGATTGTACGCCTCCAGGTTCTTCTTAATATTCTTTCCGGGATGTTCAATTAACATTCACTATTTCCTTATATAAAATTGGTTATTGAGTATTGATTATTTTCTAATTTTTGATTCTGTCTCTTGGTTATAGTTTATCAATTATTTTTACTCGCTGGTTTTCTTCTTACCCTGTTGTTTTGCGTTCTTTGGGTTGTTTTTTCTCAGGCCCGGATGCTTTTTTAGCCGTTTTTTTCACTGATTTCCTGGCGGTTTTCCTGGCTTTTTTGGGTTTCTTTTCGGCCTCTATTTCCGTTATCTTTGCTGATTCGAGCAATTTAGCGATACACTTATCCTCGCGCACCTGTAACCTGAACTGAGTCAGCGAGCCGTCGCGCAGCATTTGCTCTCTCATCCTTTCGGGGCGTTGTCCTTGCTGAATGGCTAATTGGGCGATGTGGCCGTTAATCTCTTCTTCGCTCACGTCAATCTCGAGCTTCTCGGCAATTTTATCCATTATAAAGAATGTTTTGAGCTGTTCTCTGGCCTGCTGGTCACTGCTTGCCTGCAGCTGCTCCATCTGCTCTTCGACCTGCTCGCGGGACAGTCCCCGCATCATCAGGTTGCTGTACTGTCTTTGCAGCAGTGTCGTCGAGTGCTGCGCAACAATATCCAGGGGCAGGTCAAAATCGGTATTGTCGAGCAGATACCGGTAAATCTGTTTGGTCATCTCAGTTCGCTCTTGTGTCTCTAATCGGCTCTGGAGCGTATCGCGAAATTTTTCCCGCAGTTCGCTTTCCTCTTCGACGCCGAACCTCCTGAGGAAATTTTCGTCTAACGCAGCAGGTTTCAGCCACTTGATATCTTTGATGGTAATCTGGATATCTACCTTTTTGCCGCGATACTGTTCTCTGAAATACGTTTTGGGGACATCGACGGTTGTTTGCTTAGTGTCTCCGGCCTTGGCGCCTATTAGAAGCTCGTCAAGCTTCTCAACGGGGACCGCCCCTACAAAACCGCTCTGCCTTACAAATATCTCGATATTGTTGAGCTTCTCTTGCTCTTCGTCATCGTCGGCCTTTAGAACGGCATCGGCTATTATCTGGTCGTCAAGCTCAACTTCGCCGGCCTGGCGTGGCGTCCACACACCCGACCATCTTCGCAATTGCTCAATCTCTCTGTCGATTTGATCGTCGGTAACTTCCAGTTTTCTCTTTTCTACCGCAATGCCATCAAGCTCCGGCAAATCAAAGTCGGGACGAACTTCCACCTCAAAATCAAACTTCAGCGTCCCCGTATCCGGCAGCTCTATATTTTCAAAATCAATGTCCGGCTCACGAAGGGTATTCAGCTCATTGTCCTTGATGGCCGAGTCGCTTGCATCGGCCAGCAATTTCAGCTTGACCTGCTCCGTTATCTCTTTGCCGAACCGCTTTTCCAGGAGTCGGCGGGGCGCCCGGCCCTTTCTGAAACCCGGCACCATCGCTTCTTTGCTCAAAGTTTTATATTGTTCGTCAGTGGCGTTTTTTATTGACTCTTCCGGTATCTCTACAACGACCTTTTTTTTGCAGGGGCCTGCCTCTTCGATTGTTACCGTGTTTTTCAATGCTGTTGATTCTTGCTCTTCAGTCTCTTCAGCCATTTCGCCGCTCCTGAACTAATTCATTATTGATTTCTCTGCGTTCTCCGCGTTTTCTGCGGTTAATCTTTTTTCTTTTCCTGGCTCTGAAATATTAAACAAAAAAGGCGTCAGGAAAAAGGAGTTCCTTAGCCAAACTTTAGATTTTTTAAGCATATCGACGACCAACGCCAAACTACTGTGCTTAGCCGGTAACTCGCCGATACTATATCCTCTATAATCCTTTATAGTATTTCCACAAAGCGGGTGATGAGATTTGAACTCACGACATTCACGTTGGCAACGTGACGCTCTACCACTGAGCTACACCCGCATGTTCGTATTGCGTTCTGCGTATTGCGTATATCGAGTTCGGCGTTTCTTATAATTGCCATTATAGGAGCTATTATCAGCCATGCAAGCGGTTTTTTTTGCGAAATTTTGGTATTTTATATTCATATCGGCAGGGCCGCCGCCAAACGATAAGCTGCGACAAAAAATTATTTTGCGGTTCTTTTTTACAGATATGATACAATATGAATTGCTGACAGCCGGATACCATCACATCCGGGTTAATTAAAAATTCAGTAAGGGGTAGCAAAATGGCCATAAGTTATCCAGGATTTGTCAAAAAATGGGCGTATGTGTCCCTGTCTTTGTTGATACCGCTGGGGTTATTTGCAATTATCTTTGGGGTTAACTGTGCGAAGGAGCCTGAGACTCTTGTATCTTCGCAGGATACAGAAGCGGATGCAAATCAGGCGCCTGCCTTTGCCGAGCGTGTCAAGGAGCGAGCAGAAATGGTCAGCAGGCAAATTCGGGCACGGGGCGTCAACGACCCGAACGTCTTAAAGGCTATGCGGACCGTGCCCCGGCACGCCTTTATTCCGCCTGGGGGGCAGCACTTTGCATACTTCGACAAGCCCCTGTCCATCGGGCAGGGGCAGACCATCAGCCAGCCGTACATCGTGGGTTTTATGACCGAGGCACTGAGACTTCGGCCCGGTCATAAAGTTCTGGAAATCGGTACCGGCTCGGGCTATCAGGCGGCGGTCTGCGCCGAAATCGCACGCGAGGTCTATACCATCGAGATTGTCAAAGAATTAGCCAAATCCGCTAAAGAGCGTCTAAAAAAACTGGGCTACAAGAACGTATTTGTCAGGGCCGGCGACGGGTATTTCGGCTGGAAGGAGAAGGCGCCCTACGACGCAATCATCGGCACGGCCGCGGCCGATCGTATACCTCCGCCACTGCTCGAACAGTTAAGGCCCGGCGGGCGAATGATTCTGCCCGTGGCGGGTTCCTTCGGCTTTCAGCATCTGGTGGTGATAACAAAGGACAAAAAGGGCAATATCAGTAAGCCGAAGAACGTTATGCCGGTCCGATTTGTCCCTATGACCGGCGAAGTGCAAAAACGGTAAAAGAAATCCGGGAAATGATAGGATTATAACGGTTGAGTGCACCGTTGTAAGCAGAAATCTATACGCTCTCCGCTAAACGCTGTTTTTCACCGCACCATTTTAACGATTGCCGTCGGGCTGTCCCGATTTACTTAGAGCCTCTAACAAAAAGACTGTCATTGCGAGCGAACCGCAGGTTCGCGTGGCAATCTCGTACTTTCAACAACCAAAACCTCATTTTGTTAGAGCCTTTTATTGTTTTTGCTCATCTTTTGAGTTTGTGTGTTTTTGTGCAATCTCCTGAAAATAATCTTGTATTAAAAATTCCCTTTTTGGTTGTTCAGGTAGTTGTTTGGGTTTCACAACAAGTTCTTGCTCTAAATTTCTTATCATAGCCGTTTGCAGACCGACTGATTTAATTAATACTGTTAATGCCTCACCGATAATCTTATCCTTTCCAGTCCGACCTTGCTGAAACAATTCCAGATTTTTGAACTGGATATGTTGCTGAACTTGAGAGTAAAATTGCTTGGGCTCTCTTGTAATCGCTGCAATGCGTTCCTTAATATCCGAAATGGCTTGCTTGACGGTAAGATGGCTCTCATCAATAAATATCGCTTTGTTACCGCCAAGGTCAAAAGGCGGAGACTGACCAACTCTTATGAGATGGATTGCTGGCTTTTGTGCACAATGTCGAATACCTAGCTCATAGAAAACATTCGGATTGTAGCCAGTAAGGTCAGCAATTACCAAGTCGGCCTCAAACATCTGCTGTATAATGTCCGCCATTATAAGGTCTTTATCAGGGTCATCAGACCTTGCTGGGGCTTCGTATCCGCAATCAGTTACAGCAGGTTCGATTATGTACTCCCTAACAAAGTTGGCCCATTTTCTTTCCTCACTCTCAGGTTTGCCAATTTCACTAATTATGTAACAAGTTTTCTTATCAGCCATCTTATCCCTTTCAAAAAGTTATCACCGCACCATTTTAACGATTGTCCGTCTTGATTCAACAGAAAATTTCGGGCAGATTCGCGTAGTCTGATTGTGTATGGGTTTTACACTAAAAAAGCGACTTATACGAGACCAACAATATCAGCGGCTTACGCAATAATAAAAACGGTTAGTAAAGACCGTTTGTCCATAAAAAAACAGGCCAAGGCAAGCGAATCTGCTATAACAAACACCCATCAGGGGCAGAAATGTAAAAGAAGTGAACTTGCCTCGACCTGCGAAGTGCGACTCATTTGAACAGCCTCCTTAAAATCCTTCCGCTCAATTTACCCGCAGCACGCCTTCCCGCACGACGGCCAACCTTGCCTTTCTTCGCAGCGTTGACATCGCCCAAAAATTTCGCCAACTTGTAGAGCAGACTTCTCATAGCAATCTCCCAATATATGGGCGAGCCTCGATACAAAACCTCTTCTATTCCAGTTTAACTCGACTATCTTAACAGCGTTTCAATTCATCTTCTGCTGGTAAATACGTTGCCAAATATTTCTTCAACGTGCGCTTTTTGTTCCTCTATTTGTTCCGCACGTGATTGTTGTTTCCTTGATTCCGCCATATCACTACTCACAGTTTAACGCATCTCACCGCACCATTTTACCGATTGCCTGTCTTAATTCAACGGAAAATTTTGGGCATGTTTTACAACAGAAAAGCGACTTATACGCAACCAGACCTGACAAGGATTGTATAACCAAATCAACCACAATAAGTTACGCAATAATAAAAACGGTTAGTAAAGACCGTTGTCAATAAAAAAGAACAGGCCGAAACAAGCGAATCTGACGAAAACACCCATCAGGGGAAATAAGAGAAATGAGCTTTGCTCCGGCCTGTCGAAGTGCTTTTCATTTAAAAAGTTTCCTTAAAATTCTTCCACTCAATTTACCCGCAGCACGCCTTCCCGCACGACGGCCAACCTTGCCACGCTTAACAGCGTTTATATCGCCCAAAAATTTCGCCAACTTGTAGAGTAGACTTCTCATAGCAATCTCCCAATATATGGGCGAGCCTCGATACAAAACCTCTTCTATTCCAGTTTAACTCGATTATCAGTCCAGCTTGTTAAAAGTATCCTTTCCTTTCGGACTTGAACAGCTGAATATCGTAGCACCATTTTAACGATTGCCTGTCTGAATTCAACTAAAAGCTTCGGCCCGCAATACCCACCAACTAAAGACCATTCACGAACCACGAGTTACGAGCAACGAACCAAAATCCGCAGTTATTTTTGAATTTTGCACTGTAATTTTGCATTTTTAGCTTTTAGTTTTTCACTTTCCCGACATACGATATACGACATACGCAATACGAACTAAAATCCGCGTCAATCCGTTTACCTGTTCTCCTGATTTCCTGATACCCTACGCCCTGATTCCCTGATATCCTGATAACCACCTATTCTGTGTCTTCGTGGCTAATTCTTGTCCTGAAATCTGTGAAATCTGTGGCCAAATATTATTGAATTCTCTGAGTTCTCTGTGCTCTCTGTGGCTAATTTTTCTTCGTGCCTTCGTGTCTTCGTGGTGGAAAAAACTGCTCAAATTTTTGAATATTTTCGAATATTTCACATAACTTTTCGAATATTTTCAAACGTTTTCGAATGTTTTCGAATATTTTCAAACGTTTTTAAACGTTTTTTTCTTACCTATTTTACCCAAACCCTGTAATCTAACCCCCCAACGCCCGTTTTCACCCCCAAAACCCTAACTTCTCCGAAAAAATATCCCGAAAAATCCTATTTCCCGCCATTTTACCGATTGCCTGTCTTGATTCAATGGAAAAAAGCAGGGCCGGCCCAACGCCCGCACCCAGAGCAAAGCCAGCCCTGCAAAAATATGAGGACTTTCAATAATATGCATAATTCGGAGCAGGTCAAGAAAAAAATGCACGCCGGGCTAAATTATCCATCTAAAATTTCGATATCATCCATACTGCCGAGCAGGCCGTTGGAAAGGCGGAGGTA
>JAUXAH010000212.1 GCA_030614945.1 Phycisphaerae bacterium | reverse complement strand
CTCGCTCCGCCGAGACGAGTTTACTCTATTCTTTTGCTGATGTCAATCTGTAGCAATAGTGTACGGAATACAAAAAATTTCTAAATTCCGGTAGACAAATTGGCCTGTTCGGTCACTATGTTTATAGAGTGCCTCAAGACTTGAGGGTTCCGACTTGACAATACCAAGCGATAGAAAACTGATACAGGCCGTATTTGCCGGTGAGAAAACGGCCTACGAGAAACTGTACGACCGTTATGCGCCTTTGGTACGGGCTATCTGTTACGATACTACGCGGAATCTTGCTGACGCCCAGGACCTTGCACAGGATGTATTCATACGGGCGTATGAGAAGTTAAGGCATCTACGCGATCGGGATCGTTTTGGAAAGTGGCTTGTTGGGATTGCCCGGCTGCGCTGCAAGGAATGGCGGCGCCAAAGGTTACGAGGCCGAGACAAGAATGTTGGGTTTAATAATGCTGTGTCAGTTACTTCTAATCCGTCGAATGATGACCGGATAGAACAGCTTCGAGAAATGATTACAACACTTCCGGAAAAGGAACGGTTAGCTTTGCATACGTTCTATCTGCAGGGCCAGTCGGCTGACAACGCTCGCAGGATAATGGGACTGTCAAGGTCAGGATTCTACCGTGTCCTTGAGAGGGCCCGGAAACGGCTGGAACAGTTATTGGTTCAAAAACGGGAGGATACCCGATGAAAAAGCCGTCGGATAATGATTTGGATAAAGTGTATGAAGCGTTTAACCAGGAGCACGACCATCTCCGCGAGAGTCTTATGGATTCACTGCCCACTCGTTCCAAACGGCGCAAAGAAGTTGGTCGGATAACCTACGCATGGCAATTTATTGGAGATACTATTATGAAAAGTAGAATAACAAAAAGTAGAATAACAAAGATAGCTGCTGCGGCGGTGATAATCATAGTTGTCATTGTGGGAGCGTCACAGTTCTTTGGCTCGCTTGAGAGCGTCGCTTGGGCCGAGTTGGCCGATAGGGTCGGGCGGATTCGAACGTGCTTTTTTCGAGGACACTCAACCGTAATAATCGGTACAGACGGAGAGAATACTCGGGAAACGGAAATGGAAGTGTTCGTCTCTTCGGAGTATGGATTTCGGTCAGATACTTACGCCGATGACAAACTGCAAATGTCGCAGTATACACTCTTGGCAGAAGGAGTGATCATTTCGATAATTCCCGAGCAAAAGGGGTACATGCGAATCGTACTGACCGATGAACATCTTGAAAAAAGGCAGAGACAGGGCAACGACCCCAGAGAAATGGTTAGGCAATTCATGTCGGCTGAATACGCGGAACTGGGACGTGATGTAATCAACGGCGTTGAGGTCGAGGGCATCGAAACCACGGACCCAAATGTGTACGGGGGCGTATTTGAAGATTTTGTGGCACGTCTGTGGGTGGACGTCGAGACCGATTTGCCCGTGCGTATGGAGATGGAGATGCAAATGGAAACTGGTGCCGGTTTGATGCAGATGTCGATGGTCATGGACGGGTTCGAATGGGATGTAGAACTTGAACCGGACATATTTGAGCCGAACATACCTGCTGACTACACTTTGATGGCAGAAGTGGAAATGCCGGGCATGAAGGATGAGGGAAAGGTAGTTCAAGGGCTGCGTGCCTTTGCTGAAATGACCGACGGCAGATACCCGAGCAGCATGACCATGATGGCCATAATGCAGGGAGCTGGCAAAGTCTTGAAAAGCATGGGTATTGACAAAAATAAAGAGCCAAGCCAAGAAGAAACCCAGAAGGTGATAAACAAGATGATGCTTTTACAGGCACCTTATATTTTCTACACTCAATTAGTCCAGGAGAATAAGGATCCTGCGTACTACGGCGATACGGTTACGGCTGACGATGTGGATGCGGTGCTGATGCGGTGGGAGATTTCGGATGACCAGTACAGGGTGATTTTTGGAAACTTGACTGCCGAAAATGTTTCCGCTGCGGAGTTAGCTGAACTTGAAAAGGTGCAATAGCAAGAACAGGTACAATGATATGAAAACACAGGCCGGGCTGGTTTGGCTCGGCCTGTTTTTTGCGCTTAGGGGGAAGTTAGCCCTTCGACTTCGCTCAGGATAAACTTTTTAGTTCTTTAACCTTTTGCCACAAGAGTTCGCTTAGCTCTTTTATCCCGGCGCCGGTAACTGCTGAGATTGGATGAATCTTTTTGTTCAATTTTTTTCTCAAATCTTCTACTATTTTACCGTCCGGGTCGAGGTCTATTTTATTAGCAACGATGACTTCAGGTTTTTGGGCAAGGGCTTCACTGTATTGCTCCAATTCGTGGCGTATCCCATAGTAATTTTCCACGGCGTTGGCGCCGACTGTCGGCATTATATCAAGAATGTGGACAACAATGCGCGTTCTTTCTATATGTTTCAGGAATTCGTAGCCGAGGCCTGCTCCGTTGTGAGCACCTTCGATTAGGCCGGGAATGTCAGCCATAACGAACCGGCGGAAGTCGCTTAGTTCGACGATGCCGAGCACCGGCTCGATTGTGGTGAACGGATAATCGGCGATTTTCGGCCTTGCAGCCGAGCAGCGGGAGATGAGCGTGCTTTTGCCGGCATTCGGCATACCAACCAGCCCGACATCGGCGATGAGTTTCAGTTCGAGCCGGATATTTCTTTCCTGGCCTTTTTTGCCGGGTTCGGCATATCTTGGGGTCTGATTGGTTGATGTTGCGAAGGCCTTGTTGCCTTTTCCGCCTCTTCCGCCGCGGCAGATACAGACCTTCAACCCGACCTCGTTGAGGTCTTTGAGAAGCAGGTCTAAATCGGTATCATAGATGAGTGTGCCCGGCGGGACAGGGATTATCAGGTCCCGGCCGTTTGCTCCGTGTTTGTTGCTTCCCGAGCCGGGCTGGCCGTTTTGAGCGTGCCAGTGATGCTTGCCGGCGAAATCTATTAAGGTATCGAGATTTTCGACCGCCTGGAGATAGACGTTACCTCCTCTTCCGCCGTCGCCGCCGTCGGGCCCGCCTTTGGGGATGAACTTTTCGCGGCGGAAGCTGAGGCAGCCGTTGCCGCCGTCTCCCGCCTTAACCTGGATTTGTGCCTCGTCGATAAACATAATGTTCGTATATCGTATCGCGTATCTCGTATTGCGTATAGCGTATAAAAAAAGGATGGTGTAATTACCATCCCTTTTTTTGCGAGGTACTTTTGCCGTCCGTCAGACAACGTGGACTTTTCGGCCCTGGAAACGGATTGTTCCATCTGCAGTGGCGAATAATGTGTAGTCCCTGCCCATACCGACATTGGAGCCGGGGAAGAATTTTGTTCCGCACTGCCGGACGATGATTGAGCCGGCCGCGACCTTCTGGCCGCCGAACAGCTTCACACTTCTATATTTCGGATTGCTGTCCCGGCCGTTTCTCGAAGAGCCTTGTCCCTTTTTATGTGCCATAGCAAACTGCCTCTAATTTTAATACGAACCTGACGTTGCAAGTTCATTAAACACAATTTTAACTGTTTTGTTCGGTGTTGTCCAGAAAATTTTAAAAATTTGCGATTATAATTGGTTTTATAATTATTCTGCCTGCAATATGGCCTTGGTTTCGTCTAATGGTATTAAACCGGAAGTGGCGAGCTTTATTTTGCCTTGGGGGTCGATAAAGAAGCTGCCGGGTATGCCAGTGGTCCTGTAAATTCTCATAACTCCGAATGGTTTCGGCATATTACCTTTATCGAGAAGGATCGTATAATTTATTCTTTGTTTGGCTACGAACCCTTTTAGCAAATCCGGTTTCTCGTTTGATATGGCCAGAATTGCCAATTTGTCCTCGCCGACAGTTTTTCGTAATTCGATTAAGTGTGGAATCTCTATTCGGCAGGGCGGGCACCAGGTTGCCCAGAAGACAAGTATAACATCCTTGCCGCGGTAGTCGCTTAGTCTGTGCTGTTTGCCGGCAATGTCAGTCAAAGTAAAGTCCGGCGCCATTTTGCCATACCGGGATGTGTAAGCTGGTCCCCAGGTCCTTGCGGCCTTGATGACATCGTTTAGACTCGGCTTTGGGGTGGTGGTAATCTCAGTATCTGGATTTGCAGATTCGCCGGTGCTTTTGGCGCGTGGTTCAGATTGCGTGGGTTCAGCGGGTTGCTTTTTGCATCCTGTCAGGATTACTACCGCAGTGAGTATAATTGCGGAGGTGGTAATTAGCCGTCCAGGGTGGGGCTGTTTTTGTTGCTCGGACATTTCATGTTTCTCCTAAAAATTTCAGTTCAATAACAACAATATACCTTATTTATACCGTAGCATCAAAGCCAAAGTTCGGAAAATTATGATTTTGAGCGGCAAACTTCTGCTGGGGATTTTGAAAATCGTTTGACAAAACGGATTTTAAGATTAGCATAAGTTCGTGAAGGGTATCTCGTGAATCGAGATGCGAGATACGAAC
>JAUXAH010000192.1 GCA_030614945.1 Phycisphaerae bacterium | reverse complement strand
CCGATGGCGTGAGCAAAATATCGTACCAGGTAGTATTCGCCGTTGCCCCGCCGATTGCTACTTCGATTGGATTGGTATAGAATTCGCCATCGATTTCAACGATACTGTTGGCGACGATTGCTGGCAATCCTACCCCGGTATAATTCGTAAGCTGGACTGCCAAAAATCCCTTGAGCAGTGTATATAAAAGCGTTCCCGTTACTTTCTTGTCGATCCCTCCAGGCGTTCTGAGATGAAATATATCGTCAAGAACAACTTCGGTTGCCGCATCAAGCTCGCTGAGTTTTTTGCCCATGATAATCCTCGATTGTTTGGAAAATACCGCCAATGCGATATTTCCTTCTTTGACATTTTCCTTGATTTCATCTATCACGCTGTCTTCTTTTTCACCGAAATTAAGATCGGCGAACATTCCCACCGATGAAAGATTGTATATTGCTTCTTCTAACTGTAATTTTCGATGGCTGTAAATCGAGGCAAGCGTATCTAATCGGTCAAGATAGAATGTGGTAACTGCATCGGTTAGAATGTCGATCCTTAATCGCGCAATATTTTGAAGTCCCGGAAATGTTTCATGACGGATTAAAAAATCTTCCGTGTTTCCGTTTGGATCAATCAACATATTCATAGTATATATTATTTCCCGAAGTGTCCAGTCTATGCCATTGGGAGAGGTGGAGATTTTGGCATCATGTCCTACTGCTACAAATAAACCTTCGCCGTAAGTTACACTCCGAATATCGCTTGTTCCATGAGCTCCTGTTCTCAGTGTCCAGTCTATGCCATTGGGGGAAGTGGAGATTTTGCCAATGTCTCCTACGGCGACAAATAATTCGGCATGATACTCATCACCTATCCGGCAAGCCATACCCTGTATTGTGGGCATTCCAGGTGCCGCCGTTCTCGCTGTCCAATTTATACCATCGGGGGAAGTGGAGATTTTGGCAGCACTTCCTCCTGCTACGAATAAATTTGTGCCATAAGTCACAGCATAAATCGCACTCTCTCCGTGCGCTCCCGTTCTCAGCGTCCAGTCTATGCCATTGGGGGAAGTGGAGACTTTGCCAATGTCTCCTACTGCTACGAATAATTCCGATCCATAAACAATATCGTGAATCGTATTAGTTCCATGCGCTCCCGTTCTCAGCGTCCAATTTATGCCATTGGGGGAAGTGGAGACTTCTCCCAAATAACCAACTGCGACAAATACATTGTCGGCGTAAGCTATTCCATAAATTACATGATCTGGAACATGGGCTCCAGTCCTGGCGGCCCAGCCAATTCCGTTTGGAGAGGTAGAAATCTTATTCCAAGCTCCTACCGCTACGAATAATCTTTCGCCGTAAACGACATCCCAAATTACTCTCGTATCATGCGCGCCATCTTTTGCTGTCCACGTGATTCCATCAACGGAAATATATACTTTATTTTCCGCGCCAACTGCTATAAACATTCCAATATCATAAGTCACTCCGAAAATGCTATCTGTAATCAACATGTCAATATCCAAATCGACAACTTCGGTTTCTTGTATGAAGCTTCTCGAGAGCTCTACCCACTGATTTATGAGCTTCGATTCGTTGAAATCGATTTCCACTTTATTTTGCACGTTATCCCAGAATGTAACTTTGAGAATACTTGCAGGATCCTCAAAATAGATATATACGCGCACGGTACGAGGAAAAGCTATCGATTCCGCCAAGATATATGTTACATATTCCCCGCTCGATCCGGCGCCAGTTACGAATTTCATGGACTGTTTTCCCGTCAGCACGTGAGTGGCGGAAAGCGTCAACACCGTATTATCCAATCCGCTGACATCCCACCCAGTCAAAATATCGCAATCCGCGATGATCCTCCAATAATCCTCTTTTCTGTTTGACAAGCTGTAATTACCGAAGGCGAAAGGAAGAGGCACGGTATTGATTTTGCTATCGACGATTAAAGGAACGTCTTGCTGGCCGTTCATATCGACGAGCAATAATTTTACGGCTCCGGACGAATCGACTATCAGATTGTCTCTTACGATCAAAGAGGACGATAATTCGTAATCTTTTATGGCGAGTTTATCTTTGGGCAATGCTTTCTGTTCCAATATGGCGTTTGCGATATTGGCGATCGTTACCGTATCGACGAAGTCCGGAAAGGTGATCTTCTTTTCATGCGTTCCGTATCTCGCCTGGCTATTGGAGTCCTCGTAGGCCGCGACGAATTCTACAACATCCGGGTCGAGAGCCTCCGTTCGAAAGGTCAAAATTCTATTTATCATTTTGGAAGTATCCTGAGATACCTCTGGACTTTGATATTGATACCCTTCGAATACATTCGCCGGAACTGATTCATCTAACTGTTCGAACACCAATTCCCGATCGTTGTCTACATAGAATCTGTACTTGGTATTGAGATAATCATAATTGCAAATTGATAGAAGCGTCGTGAAAACAGATAGCAAGGTTTTGTCTTTAAACTCAATCGTGAGATCGACCAGGGCAGGAACGTCGATTTTATCTATGTTGTAAAATACCCCGACATCCGCGCCGAGATAAGTATTCGCAACATCCTGCACGATGGCGATAAGAGGCTCCGCCACGTAATCATCGTTAATGGTTTTTTTCAAAAGCCGCTTGTAAAATCCTTCGCCTTCGACGATCAAAATCGGGTTTTCTTGATCTGCTTGCGGAATTTCTTGTATATATCCCGCAAACCATAGATCGCCCCGGACGTAAAAACGGGCGGTGCTATTGCGAGTGATCGGAATGTCAACATCTCTTGAAATACGAAAAGAGAATTTATCCACGCCGCCGACTTTTAGAACCTTGACTTGCGCAGCAAGTATCGGCCCAGATCGATCCGTGTCTGAAAGAATGCCGAGAAGTTCATCGGTCGGCGAAAATAATTTTAGCTGTATTCCATCGGGCGCTGAAAAATCGGGCATTAGATAAAAGACTCCTCATGCCAATCTATAGAAATATCGCACGCCGCCGTCGGAAGAACCATCAAAGTTGATTCTCCCACGGGCAAAGAAAAATAGCCCGTTCCCGAAACGATCGATGCTGTCCGATCCAATCCGCTCAGAGTAATAGTCCCGAGTTTGCAATTTACGATCAGCGTTGTATATGTCGAAGTTCCGAAAAGACTATCCTCTATCTGAAGACCCTCTCTCGTTTCAAAAACGTACATCTGTATTCGAGAAATCGCGATAGTTGCGGTTAAAGTAATGACCGGGAAAACCTTGACGAATCCCTGGTTGTCGATCGGAATTTTGTTTAAGTCTATGGATAGCGATACCGATTTATTTTCAGGAGTATCGTTCTTCCAAAAAGGGTGAAGTAATTCTAATCGAATTTCATTATCGCTCGATAATTTATTCGCCCCGGCTCCATATCTCAAATCGTATCCATTCACCGCAACCGGAATTCGAAGCGAGTTTGTCAAGTCTAAAAGATTTTCCGTGCGCAACAAAAACTCCAGCAATTCATTTTCAGCAGCACGATAATCGCTGTAGGCCGGAAAAGCCCTGGAAAAAGAAAGAATTAGCTCTCGCGATTCGGGACGAATCTTTCCGAGCTTGACCGAGCCTGCCAATGCCGAATTGGGAATGACTTTATTTTCAAATGAGAATTCATCATCCCCTGGGCTCACACTTTTTTGAGCTGGGGCGGCAATGGTAGCGCCGGAAAGTTCGAACTGATTCGCGTCGATATCTTCTAAAGCGTATTCGATCATACCGCAAGCCTCATCTGTTTGCCGATCTTTCTAATCACGTGATTCGTCACCCGGTCAAGATCCATCGTATCGGCTATCTGTGCACCAGCAAACGAGACGTTGATTACCGTTCCCTGGCCGCCTGCGCCCGCCGCTATTTGCCTGGAAATGTCGTGAGGGATAACGAGGGATTGGTCCGGGAGCTGAATTATCTCGCCGCCCGCCTCGTTGACTCGCGTCATGCCGCCGGCCATACCACCCTCTTGTTTCGAGGGGACGAATTGCTGGGAAGCAATTAATGCCGTTTGTACTCCGGCGACGCCCAAAGTTATTACGGTCATAATTGCGGCAAGTGCCATGCCTACAGGTCCTAGTGGCGCCAAAGAGGCCCACCAGCCCATTATCGCCGTCGCTGCGTTAATCCAGACGCCCGCTATTGCGGTTGCCTTTTCGGCGTTGAAAGCATTCTCTTCGATCTCGTTCTTTTTATCTCTCGCAGTCTTTTCTATTTCCAATTTTTCTGCTTCATATTTAGCATTGATTGCTTTTTCAGCTTCTGATCCAGCTTCGATGCCTACCAATTCTGCATCCCATGCTGCTTGAAGCGTATCTAACTCAGCTTGCGTTGCCAAGGTGACTTGATCCAATTGATTTTGATGGTACAGATTCGTAATGTTCGAAATAGAATCTGTCATGTAAGAAGCTATGCTTATCATACCGTCGGCGTAATCACTCCAGACTGTTTTTAATTCTTCAGCAGCATCTTCCGTATCTTCGACAATCGTTTCTACCATTCCTTTATTGGCGGTTGTTATCGCAATAGTATAATCTTCGAAAGTTGCGAAAATGCCGCCAAAGTTAGTTTCCCAATCTTCGCGCATCTGTTCTACATTTGCTTGCCATTTCGTCCGCGTTTTTTCTATAGCAGTTTCTACATCTTCTATGACAGGTCTTTGAGCTCTCAAAGATTCTAGTACGTCATCGACCATCTCTTTCGTTCGAGGCCCCATGTC
>JAUXAH010000465.1 GCA_030614945.1 Phycisphaerae bacterium | reverse complement strand
GAAGTTATGGTAGGACCGCGAGAGTGTGCGATGCTGCCTAAATATCTGCAGGAAGTCTGGAGAAAGGATTAACCGCAGAGAACGCCGAGAACGCGGAGAAAGAATTATTGAAAATAAGCTCAGCGGGCTCTGCGGACTCGGTGGTAAAAGAAATGCAAGAGAGCAAAAAGAAAAAATGCGCGGTTCATTTTGAGCCAAGCGGGCTGAAAACAGAAGTTCCGGTTGGGACGGTCCTGCTCGAGGCGGCGCGTAAAGCCGGCATTTATTTAAGCAGCATCTGCGGCGGCGACGGGTATTGCGGCAAATGCAAAGTAATAATCGATGAAGGGCAATCTCAAAGCAGGCCCACCACTTTACTTACCCCGGATGAGATACGGGAAAATATTGTTCTTGCCTGCCAGACAAAAGTGCTTTCTGAAATGACCGTAACGGTTCCGAAGTCACACGCCCTGCAAGCGTCTCAAATACTTATGGACACGGACGCCCGCAGATTCAGCGAGCTTGCCGGTGAGGTGCGTGCAGGGGTGTTTGAGTTTGACCCCCTTGTTCGCAAACTTTGCGTTGAGATGTCGGCGCCAACAGTGCACGACCATACGGCGGACCACGAGCGGCTATACGTTGCGATACGCGAGCACATTGACGCACCCATAATGCAGACCGGCTTTCGCATTCTGCAAAGACTTTCGAAGACGCTTTGTGAAGCGAATTATAATGTTGCGGTGACAATAGGTCGTCGTGGTGGAACTACGGAAGTTATAGAGGTCGAGCCGGGCAAACGTTGCAAGACAAACTTTGCCGTGGCGGTTGACCTGGGCACAACAACGGTGGTAGCACATCTAATCGATTTGACAAATGCTAAAACTATAGATACGGAAGCTACGTATAACAGCCAGATAAATTTTGGCGAAGACTACATTCGGCGAATTATCTACGCAGAAGAAAATAATGCGTTTGACGAGATGCAAAATCGTATCGTGCACGATGTGAATAATCTAATCGTAACACTGGCGTCAAGGCAAAGTATCGATTTACAGGATATAACCGCTATTGTTTGTGCCGGCAACACGGCGATGGTGCATTTTTTGCTGAATCTGGACCCGAGTCGAATACGTAAGGAACCCTATATCGCCTCGGTCAGCTTTGTACCACCAATCCGAGCGGCAGAGGCGGGCATCCAGATTAACAAACGAGGTTTATTATACTGCCTACCCGGTGTGGCCGCTTATGTGGGCAGTGACATAGTAGCAGGTGTGCTAACTACGCGAATTTATACCAAAAAAGGCGTCTCACTTTTTATTGACATCGGTACAAACGGCGAGGTGGTTCTCGGTAATCGCGACTGGCTGGTTTGTGCCTCAAGCTCGGCAGGCCCTGCATTCGAAGGAAGCGGCGTCAGGCACGGTATGAGAGCAGGGGCCGGGGCCATCGAAAAACTGACCGTTCTTGGCGACGGCTCTATCGAGTTCAAGACAATCGGAGAAACTCGTCCGGCCGGCATTTGCGGGTCAGGTCTTCTGGACACACTTGCTGAATTGTTTACAAACGGCATTATAGACCGCACCGGGCGATTCACCCAGCCCCCCCGAGGGGCGGGCCGAGGGGCGGGGTTCAAAGCCACTGGGGACAGAAGACTAACAGAAGGCGACGAGGGCCTGCAGTTCCAGTTAGTCCCACCCGAGCAGGACAACCGGGAAATAGTAATCACTCAGGCCGACATCAACAATCTGGTTCGTTCCAAAGCAGGGGTCTTTGCCGCCATTCGGGTGCTTATGGAATCGACGCAAACAAAGCCGGAAGACTTAGAGGCGATTTACCTGGCCGGGGGGTTCGGAAACTTCCTGAATGTTCGGCAGGCCGTTACGGTCGGAATGCTGCCCGATGTGCCATTAGAGAAAATTCAATTCGTGGGAAATACATCAATCGCAGGAGCAAAGACGGTCCTGCT
>JAUXAH010000603.1 GCA_030614945.1 Phycisphaerae bacterium | reverse complement strand
TTTATCCTGATTTACCTGGTCTCCTTCTTCAGGCATTTCAATATTACTTATCTCCCCGGCAAGTTTCTGAGAAAAATCGCTTAAACCTACTTTAACCTTATCTCCTTCAACTTTTGCCACATATATTCTTTGTGATAATAGAGCTCCTCAGACATATCATAATCTTCTACTTTAGTCATTTTTTCTCCTTATTGTAATAGTTAGCTTTCTAAAAGTCCCTTCTTTTTTGCCTCTAATTCTATGTTTTTGTTTTTTCCCTTTTAGGGAAGATTATCTATTGCTCCTTATTAGACTCTTTTACAAATTTATCTAGCGTACTTGGGCGGTTCTGTCTCATATAAATTATTTCCTGCCGAATCTATCACCACAATTACTGGAAAATCCTCTACGTAGTAACGGTGAATAGCCTCTGTGCCTAAATCTTCATAAGCTACAACTTCTGATTTCTTTATGCTTCTAGCAATTAAAGCTGCCGCCCCTCCAACAGCGTGTAGATAAACTGCGTGGTTCTTGGTGCTACTCTCATTTTCTTCCGTCGGCCGCTGTCCGTTACCAATCATCCCCTTAAGTCCTTTATCGAGGCGGGCTGGATCATGGGGATCCATGCGATAACGTGTAGTTGGACCGGCAGCACCGCAAGCATAACCAGGCTTAGCAGGAGCTGGACCAACATAGTAAATAATCTGATTCCTAATCTCAATGGGTAACTTCTCTCCTTTCTGCAGAAGAGAGAATAACCGTTTATGTGCTGCATCTCTACCGGTGTATATATACCCTGTAATGCTTACCATATCCCCCGCTTTTAAATTAGAAACCACCTCATCCGTTAACGGAGTAATAATCTTTACAATTTTTGCCATTGATAAATCCTCCTTTACAAAATCCCTTCTGCATGACGAGCTGCGTGACAGCAAACATTCACCGCTACCGGCATACCAGCAATGTGCGTAGGAGTATATTCAATATTTACTGCCAACGCTGTAGTTCTTCCGCCTAAACCCGCAGGTCCAATTCCTAAATTGTTTATTCGTTCTAAAATCTCCTTTTCCATCTGGGTGTATTGTTCGTCCTGATGGTGTTCTCCAATTTTACGAAAAAGTGCCTTTTTAGCGATAACCAAAGCCTTATCTGCAGTCCCCCCAATACCTACACCTACGATAGTGGGTGGACAAGGGTTAGGACCAGCCTTTCTTATAGTATCTACTACAAAATTTTTAATTCCTTCTGGTCCATCAGCAGCTTTCATCATAGCTAAGGCACTCATATTCTCACTGCCAAACCCCTTAGGAGTAACCATAAATTTAATCTTATCTCCAGGAACAATATCGGTATATATAATCGCTGGGGTATTCGTTCCCGTATTTTTTCGGGCAAATACCG
>JAUXAH010000242.1 GCA_030614945.1 Phycisphaerae bacterium | reverse complement strand
GCGAAAAATCGACAATCACCCAAACTAAATATTGTAACAAAACACCACAAGAAGGTAAAATGTTTTCATTTGGCAATTTGTCATTCCTGCGCAAGCAGGAATCCATAAAAAAATATGCAGACAAAAGATTTACATAGCTGGAACTTGTCCTATTCACAGGCAGTAGCTCTGCAGAAACGCCTCACCTGCAAAGTGCAATTTACACCAATAAAGAACCCACCAAAACTAATTGCCGGTCTGGATTGCGCCCTCAGCAAGGATGGCCAAAGAATTATCGCCTCGGCAGTTATTTTGAAGACCGCAAATACGGAAAACGGCCTTTGGGAACCGTTGAGCCAGCCCGGTTTCGAGATTGTCGAAACAACAAGTGCCGTCCAAAAAGTTAGTTTCCCCTATATTCCAGGCCTGCTTTCTTTTCGCGAAGCTCCGGTCTGTATCGCCGCCGTAGAGAAACTCAAAACTGAGCCTGATGTATTTGTCATCGACGGCCAGGGTATTGCCCATCCTCGTCGACTCGGCCTCGCGGCACATCTGGGCCTGTTTTTCGATAAGCCAACCATCGGCTGCGCGAAAAGCAGACTAACCGGTTATTTTGAAGACCCGCCGCTTGAAAAAGGTGCATATACTCTATTGAAAGACAAAAAAAGCGTGAACCAGAATACGCAATACGCAATACGCAATACGCAATACGAGACTATCGGTGCAGTAGTTAGAACACGCACCAATGTGGAGCCGGTTTTTGTTTCAGTGGGCAACAAGTGCCTGCTAAAAGATGCAGTAAAAATCGCCCTCGGCTGCACAACCAAATATCGACTACCCGAACCTACCCGCCTTGCCCATCAACTGGTCAGCAAACTAAGGCTAAAAGCTTAACCAAAATTGGTAATTGGCGATTGGTGATTGGTAACTTTTGAGCGGCAACCATTTAACCACTCACTATTTTGCCCCTCTGATTAGTGTGAAAAGGCATAGTCTCTAAGGACGCGCAGATTTTCGGGCGGGGTGTCACGAACAACTTCACAACCGGCCCCAACGATAAAATTGCTGCCGGCCTGATTATGACACTGTTCTATTGCTTGATATATTTGCTCTTCCGTGCCGTTCCGCAGGACCGACACAGGGTCAATATTGCCCAGCAGTACCTGGTCCGGCCCCATTTTCTCCCGAGCCTCTGAAACCGGGGTAAGATAATCCAGGTCGACAATCCCACAGCCAAGACGTCCCATACCTGTCAGAATGCCTCGCGTGTCGCCGCAGATATGCAGGCGAACAGCAGCCCCAAGCGAACCAACGCCGTCTATCAATTTCTTTTCATAGGGCCAGACAAATTCTTCATATAGTTGAGGTCCAATAAGAGAGGCAGCAGCATCCCCAATGCCCATCACGTCAACACCAGCTTCAATTTGATACCTGGCGAAGTTCAATTCCATTTCAATTACAAACTCGAACAAATCACGGACGAACACAGGGTCTTCATAGAAATCCATCATTATGGTACTGATGCCGCGAAGGTCGGCGCCTTCGGCACAAGGGCCTTCAATCCAGCCTTCGATAATTTTATCATCACCTATTTTATCCTTAAAAAGCGCAGCCGCTTTGACCCTGCCATGCATTCGCCCGCCGCCAAGGACGGCAGGCATTTTCAGGTCAGCAAGTTTGGTTTTATCGGCCAGCAATGCGTTTTGATTATCTATGGCCGGCGGAGAATCTTTTGCATAAATGATTGAGGCCCCGCAATCTGCCGCCTCACGGGCAGGGTCGGATATAACAGATAGATGGTCGATATCAAATTCCTCAGCTACTTTTAATTGTCCCTCGACCAAAATCCTATGGTCCATCACATAGTCATAGTACTCTTTGCCGATGCGATCACAGGCAAACTGCATCGTGATGGGCATAAGAGGCAAATGGTCTACTTGTCCACCTTTGAGGAGTGTAAAAGTGCGTTCTCGGCTGTTTATACGTTGCTCGTTCATAACCTTAGAACCTGCATATTATCTCATCATAGGCGCAACAGGCAAATCATCACCCCAAATGAAAGCGGCTGGATTTGAAGCCCCACTTTTGTCAACCCTACTCACCTGAAACAACCGTAGCCGATTTTATTACCACCGGCTCAACGGGAACATCCTCCATACCCATCCGAGTTGTCGTCCTCGCAGTTGCGATTTTATCTACCGTCTCCATACCTTCGATAACTTTGCCAAATACTGCGTACCCGGGGTTGCGATTCTCAACATAATTCAGAAAGTCATTGTCTTTATGATTGATATAAAACTGGCTTGTAGCACTATTGGGAAGATTTGTCCGGGCCATCGCGATGGTGCCTCGATCGTTTTTCAATCCATTGCCGGCTTCGTTGACAATCGGCGGATGAGGTTTTTTCTGCACCATATCCGCCGTGAACCCGCCCCCCTGTATCATAAAGTTTGGTATAACCCTGTGAAATATGGTCCCGTCGTAAAAACCTTCCTGGACATACTAAAGAAAATTCTTTACCGTAACCGGTGCCGCCTCTTCATTAAGCTCAATAATTATGTCCCCCATATCCGTTTCCAGCTTCACCTTCTTTGGCCCAATATCCATATCCTTCGGCTCCTCACTTGCTTTCTTACTGCAGCCGGCCATCAAAGCCACAGCCACCAATAATGTGCTAAACCAAAACTTGCGAATCATACGATACTCCTCCCAAAACCACAATTCTTATAAATACGGCGTTTCGTTCTTTTCTATACACTATGTGCTGTACGCTATTTTTTCCTTCCACTTGTGTTTTTTGACTGAGGCCAGAATCTTCTGGGCACATTGCAGTGCAGCCAGGCCTTCTTCAGCGCTGACTTCAGGCATAAGCGATCTATCCACAACGGCCCGCAGAAAAGCCTCCTGCTGCAGCCGCACCGGCTCCTTATCGTCTATGTCAAGCTGCTCGACGTGCAATAAATCCGGCCAGTTCACTGTCGTCAGGTCAAAACCCCCGGCGTCTTTGTGCTCTTGTATCCACTTGACAACGTTAACATTTGGGTCAGCTTTAATGATAATACCGCTTTTTTTGAGATAATCCACACTCAAATACGCCTGTCGACTGAACACCCTCACCCTTCTTTGAGTTTTCAGAGCCAGTCTCGAAGCGGTAATATTCGCAATACAGCCGTTCTCAAAAACAATCCTCGCATTGCAGATATCTTCGTTCTCATCAATGACATTAACGCCAACGGCATCTACTTTCTTAACCTTGCTTGCCGCCAAAGACAGAATAATATCTATATCATGTATCATCACATCCAGCACAACCCCTATGTCGGTCGAGCGGAACGGATATGGACTGACGCGGTTGGCCTCGATAAACCTCGGTTCGATATCGAGCCTTTTGATCGCCTGCACAACCGGATTGCAGCGTTCGGAGTGACCTACTGCCACAACGCTGTTATTCTTTCTCGCAAGTGACACAATTTTTCTGCACTCTCTGACATTGGCCTCCAGCGGCTTTTCAATCAGCACCGCAATCTTGTTTTTGATAAATATTTTCGCCAACTTCAGGTGTGTCACCGTTGGAGTCGCTATCGTTACCGCATCAACCCCGTTAAAAGTCTCTACCAAAGACCTGCCAGTCCCCTCTATCCACGAACTTTTAACGGGGTCAACCTTGTCCAGGACGTCCGCACAATCGGTAAAGGCACAACATCCATATTGATTGGCCAGACGATTTGCTTTGTCGGCGTCTATATCAACGACGGCAACAAAATCGCTCTGCGGCAGCTGGTCATAGACCTTCGCGTGTATCGCCCCCATTTTGCCCGCACCTACAACAGCAGTACGTATCTTATCCATTTTAGTTCCCAGTGTATCAGGTCAGGTGGCCTGATTCCCTGATTCCCTACTAATCCCGTCTAAACGTCTCGAGATATCTGCCAAACTGATGCTCGCTGCTTCTGGTTATCGCATCAATCATCGCCTGAACATTTTCATCGAGCCCGTC
>JAUXAH010000239.1 GCA_030614945.1 Phycisphaerae bacterium | reverse complement strand
AATTCTCGAAGCTGATGAGGAAAAATAGTGGATAGTCATTGGTGAATAGTATAGAGAGTAGATTGCTTCGCTTCGCTCGCAATGACAAATCCTGGGTGTAATCCGGGGCAAAATACTAAATATGAAAGATTTATTGATACAAACTGCTAAGCGGACGGGTTTGGCTGACGCCGAGCAATTGGCGAAATTTCTCGAAGAAAACAACGAGCAGAACCTGCGGCTTGATGAGCTTTTGCTTGGCTGCCCTTACTTTACCGAAGATGTGGTTTTGAAGCTGTTTGCCGAGGCGCTTGGCTTGGAATTTCTTTCGGAAATATCTCCGAAGGCCGTGCCTGTGGAATTCATAGAAGCTGTTCCGGCAACCTATGCCCAGCATCATTATCTTATCGGGATAAGGGTCGAAGGCGATGACGGTGAGCTTACGGTGGTTTTGTCCAGGCCGTTGGATGCAAATGCCCTGGATAATGTCTCGAAGATGACCGGGTTGCCCGTTAAGGCGGCAATATCTACCCGCGCCGCCATTACCTCAGTAATAGATGTTGCCTATGAGCAGAGGACGACGGTCATCGAGGAGGTGGCCGAGGAGCTTGATTCGCAAAATCTCGACCAGCTTATTGATGAAGTGGCAGGGTCGGACGACCTGCTTGACGTTGTGAATCGCCCGCCGGTTATCAGATTGGTCAATGATATTCTTTTTCGTGCTTTGCAGTTAAGGGCCAGTGACATTCACGTTCATCCTTACGAGGCAAAGATTCAGATTCGCTATCGTATCGACGGGATTTTGTATGACACTCTGAGTTTGAACAGGAACGTTCTGCCGTTGATTATCTCTCGTATCAAGGTTATGGCGGGTATGGACATTGCCGAGCGCCGGCTTCCACAAGACGGCAGATGCAGTGTTCGGCTTGGCCAGCGTGAAGTCGATTTGCGTATCAGCACCGTGCCGACCAGCTTCGGCGAACGCAGTGTCCTGCGACTGCTGGATAAAAGCACCGGTCTGTTCGGATTAGACGAGCTGGGACTTTGGAAAGGTGATTTGAAGAAATTTGATACTTTGCTGACCCGCTCTCACGGGGTTATTTTCGTAACGGGCCCAACGGGCAGCGGAAAAAGCACCACCCTTTACGCCTGCCTTAACAGGATTAATTCAGCCGAGAAAAATGTTATAACCATAGAAGACCCGATCGAATATCAGCTCGAAGGCATCAGCCAGATTCAGGTTGCCAGCAAAAAAGGGATGACTTTCGCCACGTCGCTTCGGCACGTGCTGCGTCAGGACCCGGATGTTATAATGGTCGGTGAGGTTCGAGACATCGAGACCGCCCGTATGGCGATACAATCTTCTCTGACGGGGCATTTGGTTTTCAGCACGCTGCATACGAACGACTCGGCTGGAGCGGTGAGCCGGCTTTTGGATTTGGGTGTCGAGCCGTATCTGCTAAGTTCGTCCTTGATTGGCATAATAGCTCAACGCTTGGTACGAAAGGTGTGCCCGGATTGCAGGAAGGTTGCCGAGCCTACGCCTCACGAGTTGAGAGAGCTTGGTCTGGGTGAGGCAGCGGCTGACAGCGGTGGGAAGTTCTTTGTCGGAGAAGGGTGTGAAAAATGTTTTCAGACCGGTTTTCGCGGGCGAACCGGTATTTACGAAATGATGCTGATTAGTGAAGAAATCCAGAACCTGATATACAAAAGGGAGACTGCCGGTACAATAAAGAAGGTTGCCCTTGATGCGGGGATGCAGACCCTGCGGATGGACGGGGCGCGAAAGGCCCTTTCCGGGATAACAGCTATAGCTGAAGTTGCGAGAGTAACACAGGCGGACGTAATGTAACATTTACAATTTACTATTGACTATTTACTATTTGATATTTGCTATGGGATAGACCACGTTAGAAATGAATAAAGACGAACTAAAGAAAAGAACAAAAGAGTTTGCGCATCGTTGCGTTAAACTCAGTATGGCTTTGCCCAAAAGTTATTTGGGCAACTATATTAAAGGTCAATTAATCCGATGCTCTACTTCCGTTGCTTCAAACTATCGAGCGGTTTGTATCGCTCAATCGAAAGCCAGTTTCATTTCAAAGCTGGGAATTGTTATAGAAGAAGTTGATGAAGCGTGCTTCTGGATGGAGTTCGTTATTGATGAGCAACTACTAAAGAAGCAGAAGGTTACGCCGCTGCTGGGAGAAGCAAATGAATTAGCAGCAATCTTTGTTTCTTCTCGAAAGACAGCAAGAAAAAATAGTCAATAGTCAATAAACAATGGACAATAGCCAATGCCAAGATACTATTATACAGCGATAGCAGCAGGCGGCAAAAAACTCAAAGGCGCGATTACCGCTGAGAGCTCTTACGCCGCACGAAAACAACTGAGGGTGCGGAGTATTCACCCCGCCTCAATCACAGAGGTCGGCTCCGGCGCCGGAGGCAAAGCTGCATTGTTTTCAATTTTCGCCAGGGGCGGCAAGACCCAGATAATCGATTTTACCAAGCAGATGGCCACGCTGCTCAATTCGGGGATTAAACTGACCGAAGCGCTTTCGGTCCTTGCTTTACAAGCGTCCGATGTGCGATTCAAAAACGCCATTACCGACATTCGCGACCGGGTTGTTACCGGCGAGTCATTTACCGATGCTCTAACAGATTACAGCGATTATTTTGACGTTATATTTGTAAGTATGGTTCGTGTAGGCGAGGTTACCGGCTCTTTAGGAAAGAGTCTTTCGACCATTGCCAACTTTATGGAAAAACGCCGGCGGGTCGAGTCGAAGGTAATTACGGCGATGATATATCCGATGGTTCTATTTTCATTTTGCATCGTAGCGATTATTATTTTGACAACGACCGTCATCCCGAAGATAGGTGAGCAGATTGCAAGTACAGGGCAGAAATTGCCCTGGATTACGCAGCAGTTGATGAACGTAGGTCATGTGCTGACCAGCTGGCGGTTGGTGATTGTTATTGCGGTAGTTTTCGGTATTGTCTGGGGTCTTAAGCGTTTTCTTAAAACGCAGCGCGGCGCATATTTGCGTGACAGGTTTTTGCTGTCGCTGCCGTTATTTGGCCCTCTTATAAAACAGCGTGTTGTTGCGCGTTTTGCGTCCACTCTTTCGACGCTTCTTAGTTCAGGGCTTGCAATGGCTGAGTCTCTTCGTGTTGTGGCCGAGGTTACCGGCAACAGCATTATGAAAAAAGCCGTCCAGCAGTCTCGTGAGAGGATTCTTGCCGGCGCTGATATTGCGACTCCGCTGCGAGACAGCGGTGTCATCGACCCTGCTATTGCCCATATGGTTACCGTTGGAGAAAAAAGCGGCGAATTAGAGACAATGCTTAAAAATATCAGCGAAAACCTCGAGGCCTCAACGGACGTAGTTATTGAAAGATTAAGTGCTGCGGTCGAGCCGCTTATTATAATTTTTATGGCTGCAATAGTTGGCGTAATTGCTTATGCAACGATATTGCCGATTTTGGAAGTTTCAGCGTTCGAATTTTGACCCTGTTAGAAGTCTCCACCGTTGATGGGACGTCCCGCACTTAGCGGGCTTACTTCTAACGGGGTTGAGCGGTTAGTTTAGGAGTTTGAATAAAAATGGGAAAAAGAAAGGAAGGCGTCAGAAAAGGTTTTACGATGGTTGAGCTTATGGCCGTGCTGATTATCATCGGCCTGCTTGCCACATTGGTAGGTACAAAGGTATTGAAGCAGATAGAGAAGGCCAAATTCGCAACCACGAAGGCCAATTTGAAGACTCTTCATACGGCGGTTATGCATTTCTATATGGACACCCAGCGATTCCCAACTGAAGAGGAAGGCCTTCTGGTACTTGTCGAGTCTATGGGCGACATTGAAGGTTACGACCTGGATGGCTATCTGGAACAAACAGAAATACCCAAAGACGGCTGGAAAAACGAGTTTATTTATGAACGTTTTCCTGAGAGCGGCAGGCAATTTGAAATTAGGAGTGTTGGTCCTGATGGTGAAGAGGGTACCGAGGACGACTTACTCAGCACAGATGCTGACTGATGCGTATATGCGTAAATGCGTGAATGCGAAAATG
>JAUXAH010000515.1 GCA_030614945.1 Phycisphaerae bacterium | reverse complement strand
AATCTAACACTTTTAACGAGAACCGTCGAACGCTGCAAAATGGGAACCCAATATGAGTAGTCAATTTAAAGATTCACTGGTATTCGGCGCTGGGCCAGGTACTCTTTCATTTGCCTTATAGTGTATTTGCCGAAGTGCGCTATTGAGGCCACAAGAACGGCGTCCGCACCTGCCTCAACAATGGCCTGGTATAGGTGTTCGAGTGTCCCGGCGCCGCCGGATGCGATTACAGGTAGATTCACCGCATCGGCTATCGCTTTGGTCATTGGGATATCGTACCCGGCCTGTGTGCCGTCAGCGTCCATACTTGTCGGCAGGATTGCGCCGGCACCTAAATCCTCAACCCTTTTCGCCCACTCTACAGCGTCAATGCCTGTGCCCTCCGTACCGCCGCTGACCATAACTTCAAACCCCGAAGGCACTTTGGAATTACTGCGGGTATCTATCGCAATAGTGATTTTGGAGCTGCCGAATTTATCTGCCGCTTCTTTAACAATATCCGGATTACGCACAGCGGCGGTATTGATAGACGCTTTTGATACGCCCATATCCATCAACTCTTCAATTGCCTGGCAGTTTCTGATTCCTCCGCCGACGGTCAATGGCGCTGTCGATGGCATTGCCTCGACGGTTCTTTTAACCGCATCAAGGAAGGTTTTTCTGTTTTCAACGGTCGCCGTGATATCCAGAAATACTAATTCGTCTGCTCCAGCGGCGCAGTAAGCGGCGGCATTTTCCGCTGGGTCGCCCACGTCTTTTAGCCGAACAAAGTTGATGCCTTTAACCAATCGGCCGTCTTTTACATCCAAACAGGGGATGATTCTTCTGTAATCCATATTGTTTCTCTCGTGAATTGACTGATACTGATTAAAATTTTTATTTGGCAGTTTAGAGTTTACTACCAGGCCTTTTTATACTAAGGTCCTGCGTCAGCATTGCATTTGCAACTTTGATAAAGCCGGCAATTTTGGTCAACAGTCACTTTTCTTCAGAAGGTGCCATAAAAAGCATCTCTACATCCTTAATCGCTTCCGCATAACAGCTTGCAATGTTTTTCACCTTTTCATGAGGAACAATCTTTATTTTGGATTTTAAGGACTTACACTCTTGGTTGAAATAGTCTTGTAAAATGGCAATTTTCTCCCGGGAAAGCTGTCTCCTCTCATCAATAGGTCGGCATCCCAGAGCTATACAAATCCGTGTGGCTTCCGGTTCAAGTTTTCGGCTTAAGATATCCACTTCACATGTTTCATCACATCTCGTACACATCATCAGCCCCACCAATTCATCAAACTTCACCAGGGTGCCGCATCTGGCGCACTTGAGGTCAAAGTGAAAAGCAGGGTCTCCTTCCATGAAATTCCAGAAATGACTTTCCTCATAACACGGTTCCAGAGGCGGCTTATTATGAAAGGTAAAGCAGGTAGATACCTTTCCGCAATGAAAACATTTTTTCATCACAATCAAACCGCTGGCAACATTAACCATTTCCCAGAAGTGTGAGCATTTTTCTTTTTGCACATCTGCCCCACTTTAATAATGAGCCGGGTCTTTTTTATACGAGGCCCTGGGCCAGCATCGCGTTTGCAACTTTGATAAAGCCGGCGATATTGGCCCCGGCGACGAAGTTGCCCGGGCAGCCGTATTCCTCCGCTGCCTGTCTGGTATTTTTGTAGATTGTTACCATAATGTTTTTCAGCTCGGCGTCGGCTTTCTCGAATGTCCAGGAGATACGCTGGCTGTTCTGT
>JAUXAH010000419.1 GCA_030614945.1 Phycisphaerae bacterium | reverse complement strand
TTGCGGCCCTGATCCTCAGCTGAGCCGAGAGCAAACAGTGAAAATTATTTGCCTTGACGCTGGTTGCCGATTACAATGTTAGTCGATTTGAATTTTATAGGAAGTTTAAATTATGTCGAAATTGATGACAGCCAAAGAATACGCCAAGCACGTTGGAGCCGACGTTCGGACGGTCCGTCGCTGGATGCGTGACGATAAGCTCAAATTCACACAACCTGCAGGACACCACGCGCGGCTTATAAATTCAAGTCAGCCACGACCAAAAAAAAAAGGGGCAAATTCAAATAATACCGCCGACCGAAAAGTAAAACCAAAAGCTAAGGTCCCCGGGCAAGCTGACAAATGTTCGTCAAACGTAGCCAGCCAACCACGCGAAAAAATAGCCGACCTGCCAACGACCGGGGATAACGACACGGTAGTATCGGAAAAAAAAACTTCAAGCAGCCGGCCCGCACATCAGCTGGCCCCCACGTCGGGCCGCCTGTCACGCAAGCCGGCCTTTGAAAAGCAATTGCAATCGCCAAACGTAAAACCAACGGCCAAAGTCACCAGGCAATCTGACAAACGGCCGCCAAACGTAGCCAGCCAACCACCCGAAAAAGTAGCCGAACAGGATAACGTACAATCTGCCCTTGTTATATTAGCCATAATTGCATTTATAGAGCCAGCGATCGCTCTGTTCGAGTGGCTGTATAAAAAAATACAGCAGCGACGCGAATCGTCCTTGCCGACACAAGCAACTTACAGGCAAAATACCTGGCAAAAACAAGACCTTCAACCTGATCGAGAAATTGCTTCTTTGCAGAAATACACACCGCTGAGTGAACTTTTTAAAAGACAAGACAATGAATGATCTTTGTGAGGTGTAATGCTTTATGTGTTGCGAAACCTGTCAATATTGCGGGGTTCCACTTTATAGTAATCGTTATCGTCGCGACGCCAAATATTGCTGCAGGAAACACAAAGAAGCCGCTCACCGTAAACACAAAGCCACGAATTGTCTTAAAACATCCCAGGCAAAGACAAAGGTCGAAGCACGGACAACGGACATAAGGGGGAAATTCAACAATCCCCCTACGGGGGAAACTCAACAATCCCCCCTATGGGGGGATAGTATCTCGGGGGGTATCACAGGGGGCACTTCTAAAACACTGTTTTGTATCATAAATCATTCCGTCAACCTGGTAAAAATACTGCGAAAACTGTTGTTTTTTGAATAAATGCCAGGGCACCAGGTAAATCCAAAAAGAATCAAGAGAATTAAAATCCTTGCGATCCTGCAGCGGCGGCCGGTTATCGAATCCCGACATCGGCGGTCCTGGTCCCGAGCTGATAAAGGGGCGCCGACGATTCGCCCTGCAGCCAGCCAGGGTGCCGGGGAAAAAATAGGGTGTCCGGGCCGGCAAAAGTGCCTAAAGGCAGTTAAAAACCGTACCAAAAATTGGTACAGTCCGTCAAGAACCGGCGCAAAAATTGCGCCGGTCCGTACTAAAAATTGCGCCGGTCCGTGCTAAAAATTGCGCCGGTACTGGCGCAAAAATTGCGCCATAACTATATACATAAACAAAAAGACCAGCTCCGGCCTGGTGGGGCCGGCCGGTCTTTTTACCAGGGGGAAGGCGCCGGCCCTTAGCGGAATGAACGAGCGACTACTCGATAGAAATTATTGCCGAGCCCGGCTGAGAGTGTAACCGCGGCCCGGACCGCCGGCGATTCTCTGAGCCCGGGCTGATGGTCCTGCCGGCGGCCGTTATGACCCAGCCAACATCAGCCGTCAGCGCCCGGGTCCCTGCAGCAGATGCAAATTGGAGATAATTATATCGTATTTTTTTATTGACAGCGCCTGAGCTGGTGCGGTATAGAGGATTGTTGATCTTTATCAAGTTAAAAAAAAAGGCCCTGACGTGAGGAACCAGGGCAGGGCCAACGATATAAACGCTCGTATATCCTGCTATTGTTGGCAATTCAGCCCTCGCGTCAAGGCCAAAACATAAATTCTGGTAATTTTTTTTAAGGTATCAGAATAAAGATGTTTGGTCTATCCGATAAAAACCAGTTTCACCGGCCAAAACCGGAGTTTTCCAGCGCCCCTGGTGTTCCCAGAACCGGGGCGATAATTTTTTCTCAAATCATAATTTTTTGCTCACCAGGTAACATCGAACGGATTTCGATACATCAATCGCAGAACGGAGTGCGT
>JAUXAH010000238.1 GCA_030614945.1 Phycisphaerae bacterium | reverse complement strand
ATGCGGCCGATTATCGTCCACGGCGGCGGAAAGGCCATCACAAAGGCAATGAACGAGGCAGGCCTTCAAGCCGTATGGGTACAGGGCCGGCGATATACCGACCAGCGTACCCTGACAATAGCAGAGCATACGCTCGTACATAAAATCAATACTCCTATTTGCGAGACCCTCACCGAGCTGGGCTGTCAGCCGATGGGACTGCACTCGCTGAGTAGTTGTGTATTGTTTGCCGAAACCCTGAGACTGGCCGGCGAAGACGGGCGGAAACTTGACCTCGGCCTGGTCGGGCAGGTTGTCGAGATAAATGCGCAATTGTTAAAGACGCTCTGTGCCGACGGGACTATACCGGTCATTGCATCGGTGGCTAAAGATAAGGCGGGCGGAAAGCTGAACGTCAACGCCGACAGCGCAGCCGGCAGGGTTGCCGCAGAAGTCATCGCTGAAAAGCTCGTTGTCGTAAGCGACACCAACGGAATACTGACCGACCTCAAAGACCCTAACAGCACAGCTTCGAGTCTGGACGAAGCGCGAATCAAAGATATGATTGACGCCTGCGTTATCACCGACAAAATGTTCCCGAAGGTCGAGGCCTGCCTGACGGCGTTGGACGCCGGAGTCAAAAAGGCGCATATTATCGACGGGCGAATCGAGCATTCACTATTGCTCGAAATCTATACCGACAAAGGCATCGGGACGCAGATAATTAAAGAAGCCAAAAGTAAAAAGTAAAAAGGCAAAAATGGATTCCTGCTTGCGCAGGAATGACAATTACGAAATACGACATACGAAATACGAGATACGAAAAATGACTACGCAGGAAACAATTGATTTGTTTGATAAATACGTTATCGCTAATTACAGCCGGCTGCCGCGGGTTATCGTTAAAGGTAAGGGCTGTTATTGTTTCGATGCTGACGGCAATAAGATACTGGATATGTTTCCCGGCTGGGCCGTCAGCGCTATAGGTCACTGCCATCCGAAAGTCGTTGAGGCATTACGCAAACAGGCCGGCGAGCTTCTGCATATCGATAATACTTTTTACTCAGAACCGCAGGGCAAATTAGCAAAGCTGTTAAGCGAGCGGGCGTTCGGCGGCAAGTGCTTTTTCTGCAACAGCGGCGCCGAGGCAAACGAGGCAGCACTAAAACTCGCACGCCTGCACACCTCGCAGGAAAAATATAAATTCATCACCGCCGAGGGCAGCTTCCACGGCCGAACCTTTGCCACCGTTGCAGCAACCGCTCAGCCAAAGTATCACGAAGGCTTCCTGCCGCTGCTGCCGGGCTTCGTTTATGTTCCGTTCAACGATATTGCCGCACTCAAATCAGCTTTCAGCGATGAGGTTGCGGGCATTTTAGTCGAGCCGATTCAGGGCGAGGGAGGAATAAACATCGCCACCGCCGAATATCTGCAGGCGATTCGCCGGCTCTGCGATGAAAATGGGGCGGTAATGATTTTAGACGAAGTCCAGACCGGAATGGGAAGAACCGGCAAATGGTTCGCATACCAGCATTTCGACGTCGAGCCTGATATTATGACAATGGCAAAGGCGCTGGGCGGCGGCGTTGCAATAGGGGCTATGATGGCTAAAGAAGAAATCGCCGCCTCGCTCGTCCCCGGCAAACACGCTTCAACTTTCGGCGGCAACGCCCTGGCCTGCGCCGCAGCCGTCGCCGTTATCGAGTCAATAGAAGAATATAATCTTCTGGAAAACGCCGCCCGGCTCGGCCGATATATTAAAGATAAGCTCGAACAGCTAAAGCAGAAGCATTATATTATCGATAATGTCCGTGGCGTCGGCTTGATGATTGGCGTTCAATTAACCATGCCCGGCACAGAAATAGTCGATAAATGTTTGCAGAAGGGTTTGCGAATAAATTGCACCTGTGATACCGTCCTGCGGTTTATGCCGCCGATGATTGCCACTAAAAGCCAGATCGACCAGGCCGTTGATATACTCGATACCGTTTTGACTGGAAAATAAAGAAAAGCCACAGAGAGCACAGAGAAAAATGCCAGATAATTTAACTGAAAGAATTATCGGTGCTGCTATAGAAGTACACAAGACCCTTGGGCCGGGGCTTTTAGAATCTATTTACGAAGAAGCGCTGTGCCACGAATTCGAACTTCAGAAGATTGAGTACGAGCGTCAAGTCCCTGTGGACTTGGTTTACAAAGGTCGTGTCATCAGCGGACATCGAGTTGACCTGCTTGTGGAAAAAGAAGTGGTTGTTGAGCTTAAGTCAGTGAGTAGAATGCCGGATGTGGCAATTTCTCAAGCTATTTCGTATCTTAAGGCAACAAATTTGAAGCGTGCCCTTATCATTAATTTTGGTGAGAAACGACTTATTGATGGCGTAAAAAGAGTTTCTGTATAACAAGAAAGAACTAGCTGCAGAGAACACAGAGAAAGATAAGATAGGGTTTTATTTAATTGGGGAAAAAAGCTACTGGCAGAAGATGGAAGGCAAATGTGAGTGTTTTTACAATTATAGCGAAAGTTTTGGGCGTTGTATTATTACTTCTTTGGCTGGTTTTCATACCAGTGGGTAGACATTGGTTTCGTCGAATGCGAGGGTTGATGTATGCGACAGTGTTCCAATGGCATATCCTCCCATTTATCGTTGGAGTAGGATTGATTATTTCTGGAAATTTGTTGGTGATATTGGTATTGCCGGTAGTTTGGGCGCTTTCCATATTCTTCCCAAAATTCTTTATGTTTGTCTTTCCACTCATTACTGGATGGGTTAATGGTGGTCTCGTATATTCTTATTTTTATTCTGGCTCAAAATTGTGGTACTATGTGAGTTCTGGTATCGGTGTACTGTGTATGTTTTTAGTTTGTACCATTATTACTGCAATTGTATGTTGCCCCAGCACAGGATGGTTATCATGAATAAGCTTTTCTTCTTCTCTGTGTCCTCTGTGGCATAAAAACACAAAATGAAGGATTTTCTTTCCATAAATGATTGTTCGCCCGAGCTGCTAAAAGAGCTGCTCCGGATAAGCGCCCGGCTGAAGAGTTTATACAGCGTCGGCAGCGATGATTTATGCCTTCCGGGCAAGACGCTGGCAATGCTTTTCGAAAAGCCGAGCCTGCGAACCAGAATTAGTTTCCAGGTCGCTATGACGGACCTCGGCGGCAATGCAATTTACGTTAAGCCCGAAGATATAGGCGGCATCGGCAAACGCGAGCCAATCAAAGATATGGCAAGGGTCCTGAGCCGATACGTTGACGGCATAATGGCACGGACATTCGAGCACGGCACCGTTACCGAATTAGCCGCTTTTGCAACGGTGCCGGTAATAAACGCACTGACCGACTGGTTACATCCCTGCCAGGCAATGGCTGACGTGCTTACCATTGGCGAGCACTGCGGCGAGCTGGAAGGCGTCAAAGTCGCTTTTATCGGTGACGGCAATAACGTGGCTCGCTCGCTCGCCTTTGCCTGCGCAAAGCTGGGTATGAAAATGGTTGTTGCTTCGCCGGCCGGTTACCAGCTCGACGCCGAATCAATCCGGAAAGCAAACGAAATATCCGCCGACAGCGTCCGGCAAACCAGCGACCCCGCCCAGGCCGTCGTTGACGCCGACATCATTTATACCGACACCTGGGTCAGTATGGGCCAGGAAGAGGAAAAGCAAAAACGCTGCGCGGACTTCGCGGGTTTTCAGGTTAATGCCGAGCTGCTTAAATCGGCACCTCGCGCCAAGATTATGCACTGTCTTCCGGCTAATCGTGGTCTTGAAATCACCGATGAAGTCGCTGAGTCGCCTAATTCGATTATGTTCGACCAAGCCGAAAACCGCCTGCACTTCCAGCGGGCCTTGTTAAAAAAACTAATGAGCTAACGATGACACATCATAAAATAATTATTGGTGATTCAAGACTTATGAGGCAGGTAGGGGACGAGTCTGTCCATCTTGTGATTACGTCTCCGCCATATTGGCAACTAAAGGATTATGGAAACGGCCAGCAAATAGGCTTTGATGATAGTTATGAAGATTATATCAATAATCTCAATATAGTCTGGAACCAATGCCGCAGAGTCTTGCATAAGGGTTGTCGTTTGTGT
>JAUXAH010000197.1 GCA_030614945.1 Phycisphaerae bacterium | reverse complement strand
CAGGCCAGCGGCTGGTGAATGCTGACAATACGGTCAGGAGCGTATTGCCGGATGAGTCGGTCAATGACGCGGGCCTCCGGCTCGGAAAGTGCGGTGCGTCCGAACCGTCTGCTGTTAAGACGGTTGGCTGTTGAGAAGTTGCGGTTCAGGTCCACGCCGCGGGCGTTGTAACGACTGTTGTGGGCCACGCCGTCCGGATTAGCCACCGGCAGAAGCACGACCTTGCGTCCCTGCAGCAGGTGTGGGTACTGTTGGAGATACTGTGCCAGGCGCCGGACAAGTGGTATTCCGGCCGGCTCACTGCCATGTATTGCAGCGAGGATGAAGGTTACGTCACGACCCTGGCCAAGGACGATGTATTCCATAGACCGGTTCTCTACCGATTTGCCGACAATCCTACGCTGTATCGCCGGCTCAACTGCGGTGGGCTGTGGGACGTCAACTATCACAGGGTAATCCACTGGCTGGTAGCAGCCGCCAAAGGCCAGCGCAGCAAACAGGGCACAAACTGTCAAAATAATGGGCCGTTTCCTATTCATATCAGATGTCCTTTCAGGCGGTTCGTTTTTTTCGGCAGGATGCGAATACAGCGGGATTATAAACTATTCCTGGTGCACTTAAAGGCAAAAAAAGATTGGAGACGGACAGGAGTTGAGCTTCTTCGCGGAGTTTATCCTCGAGCGAAGCGAAAGGCTTAGATTGACAATAGTAAAGGCGACGGGAGGAGTTGTCAAATCTTGACATAGCCGTCTCAAACTGGGACAATCACCGGCGGGTTGCGGGTAAGCGTAAAATCACGGTTCTTTGGTTTTTAGGATTTGGTAATGGGACAGGAAGCTGATTTTGATATTGTGGTGATAGGCGGTGGGATTATCGGTCTGGCCTCGGCCTACAAGATTCAATTGCATCATCCTGACACCTCAATTGCCGTACTGGAAAAAGAAGAGCAGTTGGCGGCTCATCAGACCGGCCATAATTCCGGCGTTATTCATTCGGGGCTGTACTATAAGCCCGGCTCGAATAAGGCAAAAACCTGCGCCAAAGGACGCGAAGAACTTATAGCTTTTGCCAGAGAGCATAATATCCCTTACGAAATTTGCGGGAAAATAATTGTCGCAACGCAGGAAAAAGAACTGGCTAACCTCGAACAGATTTTCCACAACGGTCTGGAAAACGAGATAGAAGGAATTGAAAAGATTGGGCCGGACGAAATAAAGAAAGCAGAGCCATCTTGCCGCGGCATCGCAGCTATACGCGTGCCCTGCACAGGGATTATCGATTTCACTGAAGTTGCAAAGAAATTGGGCAAGTTGATAGCGGCGGAATCGGAGGGCAATAAAGTTCTGACTTCGCATAAAGTATTGGGTCTTGAAAAGCACGATTCTTTTACAAAGGTCGTTACGAATCAAGGGACTTTTGCCGCAAGATATATTATCAACTGTGCGGGACTTCACTGTGACAGAATTGCGAAACTGGACGGCGTTGAGGCCGGTGTGAAAATAGTTCCCTTCCGCGGGGATTATTATGAGCTGACAAAAAAAGGCGCCAAAAAGGTTAAGAGTCTGATTTATCCGGTTCCGGACCCGGCTTTTCCCTTTCTCGGCGTTCATTTTACCCGTAAGATTGATGGTACAGTCGAGTGCGGCCCAAACGCAGTTTTTTCATTTAAGAGGGAAGGTTATCGCAAAACCGATTTTAGCGTGAGAGACTCCTGGGATGCACTGTCTTATTGGGGAACGTGGAAAATGTTTTTCAGGCATTGGAAATATGGCCTGGCAGAATACACGAGGGCGTTTTCCCAAAAACTATTCCTAAGGCAATTGCAACGGCTTATTCCTTCGCTCCAGCCCGAAGATATAAAACCCGGAAACGCCGGCGTTCGTGCTCAGGCAGTTGGGCGGGACGGCGAACCGATTGATGATTTTAGAATAGAAAGACGGGAAAATTCCATTCACGTTTTGAATGCACCATCACCGGCTGCAACCGCATCGCTGGCCATCGGCGACTATGTAAACCAAATAGCTACGGAATACTTTAAGCTCTAAAATTAGATTTTAAACTGAACCAGCTCGGCTAATAAATGAGTAAATACAGAACAGATAGCTTGTTCGCATCGGAAGAGGTCGAGGAGCCGATTTGCAGTCATATTGTTCGTGTTGTTTTTGAATCGGCGGCGGATATGGAGTTCGATTACTTAGTGCCGGATGAGTTCTGGCCGATTATAGTAGGGCAGAGAATTGAAGCGCCGTTCGGCAGGAAAAATAAACTTGAAAAAGGATTTTGTGTAGAAGCCGATGTTCCTTTCGAAAAGTCTTTTACCGCTGGCGGCAGCGGGCGCAAGCTAAAAAAAATCGTCGATGTGATTGATAAAGAGCCGTTGTTGGATGCTAAGCTGATGGAGTTGGCCCGGTGGATTAGCAGTTACTATGTCTGTCCGCTTGGTCAAGTTTTGGCGGCGATGGTGCCGGGTGCGGTAAAAAAAGGTGCGGGGGTTAAGACACAAAGATATGTTTATCTTTCAGTCAGCTTCACTGATATTGAAGAAAGTGTCAAGCAATTAAGGGGTAAGAAACAAAAGCAAATTGTCACCGTCCTACAGGAAGGAGAAGCTTTTCATTCGCAGTCGGCTTTAGAGCTGCAGGGGGTTTTGGAAGCGGTCGGCTGTACGGCTGCGCCCATAGAAAAACTTGCGGAAAAAGGGATTATCAAAATAGCTCAGAAGACAATTTTGAAGTCTTTGCCTGCCATTCCAAAGGGGATGTCAATAAAAACAGAGAAGGTGGTACTCAACGAAGACCAGCAAAAGGCACTCAGCTCTATAAAAGCTGAGATAGATTCTGGGGAATTTGGCGTTACGCTTTTATATGGCGTTACCGACAGCGGCAAAACTGAGCTTTATATAAGAGCCGTCGAGGTGGTTTTACAAAAAGGCAAAAGTGCCATTGTGCTGCTTCCTGAAATCGCTCTTACGGCCCAAACGGTTCAGCGGTTCAGCTCGAGATTTGAAAAAATAGCTGTGATGCATTCGGGATTGACCGCTGCTCAGCGAAATGTGCAGTGGCAAAAAATAAAATCGGGTGATGCTGACGTGGTTATCGGCGCTCGCTCGGCGGTCTTTGCCCCGCTGGCCAGGCCCGGGCTTATCGTTGTTGATGAAGAGCACGAGCCGAGCTACAAGCAGGATACCGCGCCGCGGTATAACGGCAGAGACGTGGCGATAAAACGAACGCAATTGTGCGGCGCGCATTGTATTTTAGGCAGCGCTACGCCGTCGTTGGAGACATTGTTTAATTGCCGCAGTAAAAAACATTTTAACGTAGTGCATCTGCCGAAGAGGGTGATGGACCTGGCCTTTCCGGAAATGAAACTGGTCGATTTGAGAGAGGGATATTTCACGCAGAATGGTCTTAATTTGATTTCCGAGCCGTTGGCTGAGCATCTAAAAGAGACCATCGCAAAAAACGAGCAGGCGATTTTACTTTTGAACAGGCGCGGGTACAGTAATTTCGTATTCTGCCCATCCTGCAAACATACCCTGCACTGCCGCAACTGCGATGTAACGCTAACCTTTCACAAATCAAAGAACGCAGGCAGCGACCGGATGCGGACGGTTACAGGAAAGCATATAAATTATGGTTATGCGGTATGTCATTATTGTTTAGCACAGACGCTTGTTCCCGAAAAATGTCCGTTGTGCGGTAAAGGTATGGCTATGATTGGGCTTGGCTCGCAGCGGCTCGAAGAGGAGCTGGCTAATAAGTTTCCCCAGGCCCGTGTCTCGAGGATTGACAGCGATTCTATGGCAAGCAGAGATTATTACCGGCTTCTAAAAGACTTTAGCGAGGGTCGCATCGATATATTGGCCGGAACGCAGATGTTGGCCAAGGGCCTGCATTTTCCAAACGTAACGTTGGTCGGCGTTATTAGTGCTGATACTTGCCTTTATCTGCCGGATTTCCGAGCAAACGAGCGAACCTTTCAATTGATTTCTCACGTGGCTGGTCGGGCAGGGCGCTCCGTGAAAAAGGGTACGGTTTTCGTTCAAACGTTTTTACCGAACCAGCCGGCCATACAGTTTGCTCTCAGCGGAGACTTTGACGGCTTTGTCAAAGAGGAATTAAAGCATCGCAAGGCCTGCAATTTGCCGCCGTTTTGGCGACTGGCACTTATCGTTATGCGGGACCAGAATTTTGATAAACTTCAAGCCGGCTGTCAGGTGATGCGTGAGAGAATAGACAGTATTGTCGAGAGGGACGGCCTGAGAGCAATTGTTCGAGGCCCTATACCAGCGGTGATAAGTCGAATACAGCGTTTCCACAGGATGCAAATAATTATCCAGGCGCCGGAAGCGGCAACTGTGCAACGATTATTTAGCAGCCTGCGAGTCCTGCTATGCCGAATTCGCCCGGCGGTAAAGGTTGCTATAGATATAGACCCTGTCAATTTATTGTAGCTTGTAATCGTGGAGCTGATGTGCTATACTCAGGTTTTTGATTTACCGGGGAGTAGCTCAGTTTGGCCAGAGCGCTGCGTTCGGGACGCAGAGGTCGCAGGTTCAAATCCTGTCTCCCCGAATTAGATAAGTCCATACAACGCACAAGGTTGTGCGAACTCTTTTTGTTGCAAAAAATTATTGAATT
>JAUXAH010000046.1 GCA_030614945.1 Phycisphaerae bacterium | reverse complement strand
AATGTGCGCTCGAGCTTGTCGCTTAAGTGCTTTAATTTCAGCATTGTTTTAACTCGTGTTGTAAGCTCGAGCTTGTTCACCGGCTTACTAATAAAATCGTCTGTGCCCGAATCAATACCACGTTCAATGTCGCCAAATTCATTAAGTGCGGTTACCATTATTATGGGAATGTCGCTGGTTTTAGGGTCGTTTTTTATTCTCTTGCAAACCTCAAAGCCGCTCATTTTAGGCATCATCACATCCAGCAAAACCAAATCAGGTAATTTTTTACCTACAATTTCCAGGGCCTCCACCCCATCGCGTGCGGGGACCGTCTCACAGTCCAAATCCTCAAGATAGGCCTGCAGGAGTTCAAGATTCTGCTGATTGTCATCAACAACCAGCACCACAGGCGTTTTGTCTTGTTCTTTTTCGGCCTTAATTCGGTTCATAAGAAAAATGCTCCTATTTTATTTTTACCGCAGAGGTCGCAAAGCCCGCAGAGATTTTTAATATTGTCATTCCTGCGGAAGCAGGAATCCATCTTCTTTTCCTTTTATTCTTATTTTTCCTCTGCGCTCTCGGCGTTCTCCGCGGTTAATTTTTGTAAGATTGCCGTGCAAAAGGCGGGCAAATCGTCCGGCTTGCGTGATGTAATCAAATTGCCGTCCACAACACATTCGGCATCCACATACTCGGCCCCGGCGTTTCTAATGTCGTCTTTAATTGCCATAAAACAGGTCGCTTTCCTGCCCTTATAGACCTTCGTGCTGCACAACAGCCATCCGCCGTGACAGATAGCTGCTATGACCTTGCCCGCATTTATCATATCGTTCGCAAACTTTATGACATCAGCGCTTCTTCGCATAAAATCCGGAGCGAACCCCCCTGGCACAATCATACAATCGTAATCACCGGCGCCGGCCTGTCTGGCTGAAACGTCTGAGACGCAGGGGTAGCCTTCTTTTGAATGATATTCTTTTTTTGCCTCGGCTGCAACGAAATTAACCTCGAAGCCAGCTTCACAGAATCGATAGTAAGGATACCAGACCTCAAGAACCTGATACATTTCGTCGACCATTATGGCTATCTTTTTCGCTGCCATTTTAACTACTCCTTTTGGTACCACTATACCTTTCAATAAACTGGCGGACTTCCGGCCTGATATAGAGCTTCTCAATGTCCACCACTTGCGGCACCGCCCCGGCACAAAGCGCCGCTACTTCAGCCGATGGAGCTTGTGTATCCACAAAGAAAATCGGCTCGCCTTTTATGGTACACAGCCCCCCACCGCTTCCGCCAAGCGATTCGGCGCGGATTGTAACGCTGTTTGCTTCCAGCAGTGCTATAAGTTCTTCTAAAATCCTCTGCTCATTCATTTATCGTAGTGCGTATCGTGTATATCGCAGTTCAAGAAAAAACACGTTAAAAGTCGATATAGATACTTGTAAGCCAAAATTTCCGGTAGATAATGTTAAGACTCAGGACTCAAGACCGAATTTTATAGCAGGAGCAGGCAGTTGACAAGTATTATCGAAAAACGTCTTTCTTTGCACAAACTTCTGGCAAATCAGCAAGAGGCAAATAATACCTTACAATCCCGGATTACGCAGCTCCAGGCCCTTGCCAATATCGGCACGGCTACCCACATGATAGCCCACGAAATCAACAATTTGCTTACACCACTGGCCAGTTACGCCGCTCTTGCGCTAAACAACCCCGACGACAAGCTGCTGATTGAAAAAGCCCTTCACAAGGCGGTGCGAAATTGTAACCGCGCCTCGAAAATTATGGAAAGTATGCTCGCAATGGCAAATGGCCGGACGCAGGGAAAGAAGAATGCCCTGCTAATTGGCCTGGTTGAAGAGATTTTTACCTGTCTTTGCCGGGATTTTGCAAAGGACGGGATAACCGTAGAAATTAGGATTCCCGAGGATTTGACGGTCTGGGCCGTGCCCGTTCAAATTCAACAGGTTCTAATGAATTTGATTCTTAACGCCCGCGATGCGATGCTGCCGCGCGGCGGTACTCTAACCATCAAAGCCGCGGAGAGGCCCGATGCAGTTGTGATAGAAGTTACCGACACCGGCGATGGAATTGAAGCCGCCGATTTAGAAAATATCTTCGAATCGTTTTTCACCACGAAAACGGATAAAAATTCGCCATCTCAATATTCAGGCTCCGGACTTGGTCTTGCCTTTTGCAAAAAAATAATAGATACACACGATGGCAGCGTTTCGGTCGAATCCAGACCCGCCAGGGGAAGTACGTTCAAAATAACGCTACCCAAACCCTAAGTCAAATGCAATAATATTTGCACGATCATTTGAAATTGAGATTGCCATGTTCGGCGGAGTTTACCCTGAGTGTAATCGAAGGGCCTCGCTCGCAATGACGTCCTGTGCGTCTGTATGTCATTGCGAGGAGCCCCGCACCAATTAGGCGTGAGCCCAGCCCTTCGGAAGGGCGGGGTGAGCCTAAGCTCAATTGGTGCGGGGCGACGAAGCAATCTCGTAACTGTGCAAGAACAAGTGTAAGCGAGTTAATCAGGTAATAGCTGATAGTGGCTCAGGTCTACCAAAATATTGGGCATATCGTTGTGATGTTGCTGCTGCTCGTCGGTTCTGCCTTTTTTTCAGGAGCCGAAACCGCCTTTTTCAATCTCTCACGCAGGCAAACCGACTTACTGCAAAAATCCAAACATAAACTGCAAAACCTGGCGGGGAAACTGCTGAACAAGCCAGGGCAATTGCTCAGTTGTCTCTTGTTTGGAAATATGACAGTTAACGTTCTCTTTTATGCTGTCGCCAGCGTTCTTACGGTGAGAGTCGGACAGCAGATTGGCCTGACCGCCGCGGCGATTACCGCGTGCATTACCTTTGCTGTGCTGGTGCTCTTCGGCGAAATACTGCCCAAATTGCTGGCCTATGCAAATTCGAAATCCGTCAGTGTCACCGCCGCTGTGCCGCTCTTTTTATGTCTGCAGGTTTTTACACCTATTGTGTCTGTCTTCCGGTTTTTAATAGTAGAGCCGGTCCTCCGTCTGGTTTTGGGACCGCCGCAGCCTGCTAAACCAATAACGACGGACGAATTCAAATCGCTGATTGAACAGGTGCGGAAACGCGGACTAATCACCGCCGACGAAAATAAGCTCCTGACAGAGATTATCGAGCTTGGCTTTCTCAAGGTCCGCCACGTTATGCGACCACGGGTGGATATGATTGCCTGTGCCGTTACAGACTCTCCGCAAACAGCTCGCGAGAAAATGGAAAAACATCACCTGACAAAGCTGCCTGTTTATGTGCGAACAATAGATAATATAGTCGGCCTGGTCCACCTGCGGCAGTTGTTGCTTGAACCCACGATGTCACTGGATAAGATTGTTCAGCAAGTCCATTTTGTCCCGGAACAAAAGACAGCGGAATCTCTGCTGGAATTTTTTCGCAAGACTGGTACCGACATGGCCATAGTCGTGGATGAATATGGCGGCATTGCAGGTTCGGTCCGTCTGGAGGATATTGCCGAAGAGCTGTTGGGGCCCATTGAAATTACAGGCGGAATCGAACCCATCGAACAGATAGGCCCAATGGAATATCGGCTGGCAGGAAATCTGGCCATTCACGACTGGGCTGAGGCGTTCAGCATCGACCCGGCAGAGACCCGACTATCCACGGTCGGCGGCCTGGTAACCGCCCTTCTCGGCAAAATACCCAAAAGCGGCGATACCGCATATTTGAAAAATTTGAAATTCACCGTCGAACGCGTGCAAAAGCACAGAATTGAAACCCTGATATTAACCCTTGAGCCGATTTCGACTAATGAGCAATAGAATAGCTTTAATATTGGTAGCTGTGTTCACTGTTATTCTCTCCGGTCTCTTTGCCGGTGCTGAAACAGGGATATACCAGCTCAGCCGGCTGCGCTTACGGCTCGGTATTGAAAAAAAGCGATTATCATTTGTCATCCTCGGCAAGTGTTTACGTGACAGCCCCGCCCTGCTTCTCTCAATGTTGGTAGGTAACAATCTCACACACTATTTTGTTACGAGTATTGTAACTTATCTTTTGTTGAGCAAGGTCGAGGGCGCACACACCGCCGAGCTATTTGCAACATTGATAACCGTGCCGATACTGTTTGTATTCGCCGAGCTGATACCGAAAAACATCTTCTTTTATCGTGCCGATTATCTAATGTCCTTTTTTGCACCTGTCTTATTCGCATTTCACAAAGTTTTTAGCTGGTGCGGAGCGGTGCCCCTGCTTAAATTTATGTCCGGCATTTTCGCCCGATTAACAGGAGCGCCTGTCCCCTTCAGGACGGCGATAACCGCTGTGCAGAGACATCATATCAGGGCAATTTTCACAGACATTCGAGAAGAAGGGCTCTTGAGTTCCGTGCAGACCGACATCATAAACCGCCTGGTTAGCATCTCGAACATTGCAATAGGAGCCGTGATGACGCCTATTAATAAAGTTGAGATGGTCGATGCAAACTCTGATAATTCGGCTTTATTGAACAAATTGAAGGAGTCTGTCTTTACTCGTCTGCCGGTCGTAGACGAGCGGCCTGCAAATATCGTCGGCTTTATAAATATTTACGATTGCTTAAGCTCATCAGAGCAGTTCACTAATCTACATAATTTTATAAAGCCAATCCGAAAGCTTCACGCAGATACTACTGTTATCGACGCGATAAATGTTATGCAAAGTGAAAATCAAAAAATCGTTTTGGTTACGAGAGCCGGTCCTGCTGGTCGGGAAAGGCCTATCGGCATCGTAACGATGAAGGACCTGGTTGAGGAGCTGCTCGGCGAGTTGGCTGAATGGTAAGGTTTACTATTTATTATTGACTATTTACTATTTTTTAATTGTCAGTATTCTTTGTAGAAAACATCAGGCCGGAGTTCGTTATTGCGAGCGGAGCGAAGCAATCTCAACGCGATGATGGCTTTGAGTTTTTAGGTGTAGGGTGGGGCTTGCCCCACCGAGATGATGCTAATGATGTCTGCAAGAATCGCCAATATATTAGTTGTCTTAATACTGATTGCCCTTTCGCTTGCAATCCTGACCAATAGTATGACCAAGCCGCTCGGCCGCGATGAGCAAATGTACTGCACCGCCGGCTCTTTGCTGACACAGGGAAAGATGATTTACAGGGATTTTTCATACCCGGCCCAAATGCCCTATCACCCGTTGCTCTATGCAGCCCTGTTCAAAATGCTGAACACAACACACTATCTGCTTGTGGGTAGAATCATCTCAGTTTTATGTGACATCCTCGTGATGGTGTGCATTGTGGGCATATATCGGCGCATCTTTAAGTCTTTTGCAGTTTCCGGAACGCTTTTGCCCCTGGCAGCGGCTGTTCTATACGTATTTAATCCCCTCGTGGATTATGCCAACGGCTATGCCTGGAACCACGACGTTGCGATTCTTTGCGTCGTGCTGTCTTTCTGGCTGTTCATATCTACCGATTTTAAGCAAAAGTTAAAATACTGGCGAATCGCTGCCATCGGCGCCCTGCTTACATTAGCAACCTGTATGCGTATAACCACGGCGCTTGTGCAGCTTTTGTTTTTCGTGGTGTTGCTGGCCCAGCCCGCCGAGTCGCTCAAGCAAAGATTTAAGACCGCCCTGCCGTTCTTGATTGCTGCTGCTATCCTATTGATCTGGCCTGTTTGGGTGATAGCTCTGGCGCCGCGAGCGTTTTTTCTAAATGTGCTGCGGATACCTGTGCTCTACGGCGAATGGCTGCACCAGATAGGTATGGTTCATAACAAATTTAATCTAATATTCACCTGCCTTACAATGCCTGGCTATTTCGCACTTATTGTGCTGACGATTTATCTTTGGCTGGTGATTGTATGTCTTCGCCGGAGATCAAAAATATCGAGCGCCCGAAGTCTATTACTCGCCGCCCTGCTGCCGTTGACATTTTTTGTAATTGCTTTGATTCCGCCTACGATGTGGAGACAATACCTTGCGATGCCGGTCCCCTTTTTAATAATTAGCGCAGCTTTCCCGCTTCTGTATTTACGAAAAATTGCTAACAAGAGTGGCCTCAATAAGCATTTCAAAATAGCTTCTGTATTGGTATCAGTCTGTGTTGTTGTGGCAGTTGTCTCGTACCCTGTGGTGTTGTACAGGACTGTAATGGTTTTTGTGCCGGAAAGTTGGGAGCCGATGCGTCTGCACAGGGTTTCAGAGGATATTGCCGAAAAAATAAAAGAGCCAAAACTAATACTTACTCTTGCCCCTCTCTATGCTCTCGAAGGCGGCTGCGACATTTATACCGAACTGTCTGCCGGCTCGATTGTGTACAGAATTGCAGATTCACTGACGCCCGCCGACCGTGCTGTTACACATACCGTAGGCCCGGAAACACTCCGCGCACTACTCGAAAAATCCCCGCCTTCAGCGGTGCTCCTCGGCGTAGAAATGAAACGTCTCGAAGCCCCCCTCTTTGAATCAGCCGTTCTGCCTGACAGGGAAAAATGGGAAACAAAAACCTACGACACCGGCCCAACACTCTACTTCAAACGCTAACACCCCTGTCCGAATCCCTGTATGTTGTAGACAGGGACCCAGTAGTCGGGGGACACGGAATCTAATGTTTAGCCCCCAAATTTATTTGGGGGTCGTTTGGCTGATCAGAGCCGAAAGAGAAGTCGAAGGGACGCACGACGCAATACGAATTTATAACCGAAAAAATCACATTTGGCAAGAAACAGATTGTGAGGATTGTTCCTATTCGCCCTTCCACCGAATTTCTTTGAACCATTGTTTACTACGGACACTTTTAAGGTCGTCATCACCCATAGCATGCTTACGAGTTGATAGAGTTCCAGCCTGCTCACCAGTTTTAAGCCATTTTTTACACTCTTTCTCATCGTCCAAGCTGGCACATACGCAAGCTAAGTTGTAGCTACCCTCACCGGTTTTAATCGACTCCGCTTTTAAGCACTTCTCTTTGGCTTCATCAAGCAAATTCTTCCGTTTTTTACCAGTTTTGATTCGTGCTTGATGTAACAGTGCAGCTCCCCAGTTATTCCGAGCTTCTAAGTAAGACGGCTTGAGCTCAACGGTTTTTTTATATTTTTCATAAGCCTGCTCGAACAGCTTATCGTCACTTTTTATCTTGCCTTGTTCAGCTAGGGCAGCACCCCAACTGTTGTATGCTTCGGCGTAATTCGGCTTGATTTTAATTGCTTTTACACACTTCTCGCAGGCTTGACCTAAAAGGCCATAAGCCTCATCATCTTCTTTTGTTTCTGCCAAAGTTATAAGCGCAACAGCCCAATTGTTGTAAGCTAGGGCGAAGTTAGGTTTTATTTTAATGACCCTTTCGCACTTCTCGCAAGATTGACTCGAAAGGTTAGAAGCCTCATCACCTTCTTTTGTTCTTGCCAGATCTCCAAGCGCGGCAGACCAGTTATTTAATGCCGGTACATTTGTTGGATCGATTTTTACTATTTGTTCGAAATACTCTGCTGCAAGGACATCGTCTTTTCTTTGGTGAGCATTTATGCCTTTCGTGAATAGTTCGCTGATTTTACGCTGCTTTTTCCCTTCTTGGGCGAGGTCGGTTATTGACGCTTTGCCTTTTGCCTCTATTTCTTTGAGCTTGTCTGCGACTTTTTCGTCGATGCTAGCCAATTTTTCACGGGCTTTTTCCTCCCAATCTCTTGCCTTGTCACTTGCGTCTCTGGCTTCTTTGCTTGCTTCTCTTGCCTGGCTTAAGGCCTGCTTCGCATCCGCAACCGCTTGCCTATATTCTCTGGTGTCTTTGAAAACAGCATAACCTACAAAGATAATTACCAAGCCAATTATAATACCCAGAGCCCACTTTAGGCTGTCTGCAGAGTCTTTATACATTTCAGCGCGGAGTTCTGCTTTTGCAGCTCTTATTGCGTCGGAATTGATTTGGGTATCAAAGGTCAGTTTCTGCGCAGTACCAGACTGGCTCGCTTTCGCGGTCGATGGTTCATTTGCCTGAGACTTGTTTGTTCCAAAACAAGCAGAAGAGAACGTAAAAGTTATCACGGCTATAGTAAGAAATCTGTTAATAGTTATGTGCATTTTTACAATTCCTTCCTAAACCCCAAAATATAAATACCAGAAGCATTATACACTATTCTTCCTCCGGTTCAAAGTGAAAAGGAGAAGTAATTATTTTGCCGCAAAAAAGCTCAAAAGTCGCAAAAGTTATGTTCGTAGTTTTTGTATTTCAGACACTGATTCCGTTGTTATTTTATTTTTGATTCAGCGTCAATCTGCGTAATCCGCGTCTAAAAAATTTAAATCAAACAGTGTTAATCCTGTGTTAATCCGCGTCTAAAAAAAACAGTGTCAATCTTGTCTAAAACACTCCCCTTTTAAGCCAGCTTCACAAATGGGGTCCGGCTTCGACGGAACCCAGTGGCTGAGGACGAAGCTTCTGTAGATGCTTGCATCGAACAAAGATTCGGACAAAGACACCAAGCTGGCTAAAAACAAATCAGCGTCAACCTGTCCTGAGCTTGTCGAACGGATCTGCGTCTAATTTTTTCTTTATGTCTTCGTGACAATTCGTGTCAATTCGTGGCTAAATTTTTCTCTGCGCTCTCTCCGTAAGGAGAATTACAGGATTTTTTTAATATCAACTTTATCCTGTCTATCCTGTCTAATTTTCTCTTTTACGGCCGGTCAGCAGAGAAAGCATCTCGATATGTAAAATCTTTGCGACCAGTAAATACACTGTTGCCGCCGAAGGGACGACCACTGCAAGCGTTAGAATATCAAAACCGGTGCCGGCGGGCCAATACCGGCACAGGTGCAAAACCCCCGCCCCGACCAGCCACATAAGAAGCGTCGCCACAAGTGTTTTCACTAACGTAACCGGCAATCCATCCAATATGTGTGTCCCGAGCCGCTTGCGAAGCATGAAAACAAGGATAAAGACCTGCAAATATGAACAAATCGCCGTCGAAAGCGCTAAACCCGCCACTCCCATAAACCAGATAAGGGTCAGATTAAGAACAATGTTGACAAATACGGCTATAACAGCGCTGCGCATTGGTGTTTTAGAATCCTGCAGAGAGTAAAACGCCCGCGTCAAAATCTGCTGAGCAAAATAGCCGCATAGCCCCGCGGCATAAAATGACAACGTCCACGCAACTACCGGCGTGTCTGCGCTCTCGAATTTGCCGTGCTCGAATATAGCGGAGACCAGCGGCCTGGCCACCAGAAAAATTCCTGCAGTGGCAGGAATTGCGATAAATACAGCCGCCTTAATTCCACGTGCGATTGTCCCGGTAAGTGCATCAAAATCCTTCCTGGCGGCATCCGAGCTCATAACCGGAAAAATCGCTGTTGCCAGAGATATACCCAGGACTCCTAAAGGAAATTGGTAAAGTCGCTGGGCGTAATACAGATAAGAGGGCGCTCCATAACTCAAGGGGTAACCTTGCTCACTCATAAAGGAAAGAGCAATAATGTCATCCGCAAGTGTATTCAACTGGGTAACAGTAAGACCTATTACCATAGGGCCCATCAAAATGATGATTTTCCTGAACGGCTCGGAGTGAATATCCCACGCGGGCCGGATTGAAACGCCGCTGGCACGCAGAGAGGGAATCTGAATCGCTATCTGTACAAGCCCCGCGATTAGTACTGCAGCCGCAACAAAAAAGACCTGCTGTTCGGCCTTGATTTTCAACACCCAGCCGGCAAATAAGATGCTCGCAATAATGAATATATTTAGCACAATCGGCGCCGCAGCAGGCGTGGCAAAATGTCTGTGTACATTCAGGATGCCGGCCAGAATTGCCACCATACAAACAAATATCATATACGGCAGCATAATTGAACACAATGTCAGCCCGAGTCGAGGCCCGAATCTGGTCTCGAAAAAACCGTAGTAACCCCAAACCACCCCTTCGCCAATAAGGACTATTACCGCAAGCACTACGAATATAACAGTTACAACGGTGTTGGCCAGTTCTTTTGCCTGCTGCGGGTTTCTATGAAGCTGCTCACTATATACGGGAATAAAGGAAGCAGAAGCCGCTCCTTCGCCAAAGAGTCTTCTGGCAAGATTGGGAATCTTAAAACCCATTGTCCAGGCCGTCATCAGCCAGCCGGCGCCAAAGAAATGGGCGAAAGCTATGTCCCGCACCATACCAAACACTCTACTAAGCGCCGTAAGAGAGGCAATTTGTCTAAAGCCCTTTATCATTGTTTATTGCTTGTTGCTGGTGTCTCGTGTTTCGTGAAGCGCCGATACGCTTCACGCTTTTCGTGCTACGGTGAAAGGTCTGCAGCGCCCGACATTATTTAATAATCCGACAGCAGCCATACTGACCAGCAGGCTTGACCCGCCGTAGCTTACCAGTGGTAAAGTCAGGCCTGTAATCGGCATCAGCCCGACCGTCATACTCACATTGACGATGACCTCAACTGCAAACATTGCC
>JAUXAH010000694.1 GCA_030614945.1 Phycisphaerae bacterium | reverse complement strand
GGGTAATCACGTATGGACTGGTCCGATTAGATGGTTTGGTAAATATCCTCGAGGAGCAAAATCGGTACCCGTAACGTGTTTTATGTGCGGGCAACGATTTAAGGTTATCGGAACTTTAGCGAAAGGTCAGGTTGATGAATGGTATAAGACCGGGTGGTCTTTGGGCATCGACCCGCCCTGGGAAAGGGATAGTCAAATCAAGATGATGAAATCCTCAGGGACCATCAACGTGATACCCTCACAGTCGTAGTGCAGTCAAAACGTATAAGAGGGTATGCGTTGATAAAGCCGGCGTGTGCGCAAGAACGAAAGGAGAGATGAAGCAGGAGGAGAGAAGACGTGCCTAAGGTAAAAAAGGTTGGGGGGAGCGATGCGTCGTTAGATTGTCATGAGGGGGGCAAGGAGGACCGCCGTGTCCTTCACCCTTTTTTAGTCGTAGCAAACGAAAAGAAGCCGGGGCGTGCATACAAGGTATGCACAAGAAAAGAAAGGGGAGAGAGAGAGTAAAAGATAAATTTACGCCGAGTGACGAAACAAAGTACCATGAGGTGTCACGACCGTGCGAAACAAAGTACCGTGAGGTGCACGGGGCGTAAATAAGAAATAGAGAGAGAGAGGGGTAAAACGGGCAAAAACGGGTAAAAAGTAGGTTATCCACGGGGTTAATTACCCGAATTATCCATATATCCACACAGTATCCTCAAAACCACTACGTAATATCCCCGCAATATCCTTACCCTTACGGATGAATATCCACACAGTATCCCCAAAATAGCAAAAAAAAAATCGCCAGACGGGGATAAAGAAAGGGCCCCCAGAACACGGAGCTAACATTATAAATACCATAAAAACGGACCAAAGTACACGGAGCTAACTATTGGATTAAAACGCCAAAAAAATCGGACGGGGGATTGTACCGCTGCCCAAAGTACACGGAGCTAACCAGGAGAAGAAGTCGGCCGGCGGGAAGTATGGCGGGTGTTATTTCCTTTGCTGTATGGCGGGGCAATCATAAGGCGCCTTATGCTGCCCCGCAATATTAACTTAACGCTTTTTACTCATTTCACGTTCTCTT
>JAUXAH010000278.1 GCA_030614945.1 Phycisphaerae bacterium | reverse complement strand
CGACGACCCGGATGCACCGATGGGGACCTGGGTGCACTGGGTTTTGTTCAATCTGCTGGCAGAGACCAAAGAGCTGGCGGAGAACATTCCCGCAGATGAGATCCTGCCCGATGGAGCCAGACAAGGGACTACTGACTTTGGCAGGATTGGCTATGGCGGCCCCTGCCCGCCGAGCGGCACGCACAGGTACTTCTTTAAGATTTACGCACTCGATACGGAAGTTGACCTGGCCGCTGGTGCCGACAAAAGCCAGTTGCTCAGGGCTATGGAAGGACACATCCTCGCCCAGGGACAGTTAATCGGCAAATACAAAAGGCAATAATCGTGCTTCGGGGTTTGTGAATCGTGAATCGAGCTACAAACCACGAGTCACGAGCCACGAGTTAGAAGTTTTCCAGTATGGCGGCTGTGTGAATTGCAAGCAGCATCAAATAGTCCAGATCGCTGAGACTGTACTGTTCGCGGTCCGCAGCGTTATCGACATACAACACGCCGAAACAGCCGGTCGGGTCTATAATAGGCGCTATCATTGCAGAGCGTATTTTTTCATCTTCTATTTGAGCTGAAACCTGCGGCAGGAGTAAGAACTGGCCTTTTTCAACCGCTTGATTGATTTTTTCATTAAGTTTTATTTCGCTTAGCTCGATGGTTCGACCATCCCGTCCTCTGCCTGCGTGACAGGTCATCGGGCCGGTTGCCTGGTTTCTTAAGGCACCCCAGGTATGATATGCACCAAACTGCCTTAATGTGATATTCAATAAGACCTGGAGCACTTCGTCGAGGCCGTTGGCTTTGCAGATTGCCTCGGTGGCCTGCAAAAAATCTTTTGCCCTTCTGGCCGGTAATGTAATATCGGGAGCGTGCTCGACATCCGGCTTTCTTACTATAATCTGCGAGTCCCGCCCCTCGGAGGGGCTGGGCGAGTCGCGAGGAGTTGTTGTGAGCGTATCTTCCGGACGAATCGGTTTCTCTGCCTCGGCCTCATCTTCGAGATAGACTTCGATAGTAAAATCAGCTATACGAAGGCAATCGCCGGTTTTAATTTCGGCTTTGTGGATTGCCTCGTCGTTTAGATACGTTTTGTTCGCCGAATCCAGGTCCTCAGCAATCCATTTACCGTCCTGCGTGGTAAAGATTACAGCGTGCTGTCTTGAGACTGTTCTGTCAGGCAAAAAGACCTGGCTGTTGCTGTGTCTGCCGATATAAATAGGCCCGCCGTCGAATTGAAGTTCGCTGACAATGCGATTACTTTTTTTTACAACCAAACGCATCGGCTTTGCTCCCTGCATTTGGATTCTGAAGTTCCCGTATTTTATTATTCATAATCCGGCATAATTTGTCAAGTAAATCCCGCCCCTCACAGAGGGGCGAGGATAAATCCCTTGTATGCCGCAATAGTGCGATTTGCCTGAACCTGTTATACCGCAACTATCGGCAATTTCGCACAGGTTGTTAAGAAAACGACTTGTAGGGGCAACCCTACGTGGTTGCCCTGGGCAGGCACGAGGGCCTGCCCCTACGTGCACCCGCGCAAGCGGCTTTTGCATCCAGCCCGCCACTACAACCAAATCCTTAGGTCCGAAAAAGAGCACGTTCCTGCGGCAAAGCTCTAAGCACATCGAAAAGCGTCTGGACGCCCGTGAAAACGAAACCGGCTCAAAGTGATAGGTAATACAGCGTAAAGAAAATTATCAATAGCACGACCACAAGGATGTAAAATGCTGTTGTTGCTGTTTTTCGCAGTTGAGGCTCCTTGATTTTGCCTATGAAAAACAACGGCAAACCAACTATTAGAAGAATTGGGGCTCCATAGATAATTAAAAGCAGGAAAAACACCTTGCGTATAATCGATGTGTCTTTGTCATACCAAATTCTTCGCCACATTTTGCAGAACATACCATAGTTGAATCGAATATTCAAAAATGGCATATATGGCGTAAGCGGATTAATAGCGTCGTTCGAGTCACAACTATTGCAATAGTGCTGTAACGGATGGCAGGGCTTAAGACATTTGAAGCAAACCGGCAGGGCATCAGCCGGAATAAACTCATCGTCAAGTCCCTCGGCTTCTTGATAGTCCCCCGCCAGTAGATTATTGCGGCCTTGTTCAGTCATATCAGAATCGAATATACCGGTTTCATTATAAATCGGCCATAGTTATTACTTTTCCTGCGCCGATATTTATGTAGTTGCTGCCGAAATGCTTTTCGAATAAAGCTCTCGCTTTATCGCCTGTACAGTGACAGGGGCCGACATATCGCACGTGCCATTGCTCGAAAGCCGAAATGATTTTCTCGATTTTACCTTTTGATGCCCATTCGAGATGGAAGCCGCCCATTACCAGAAGAATATCATCTTTTACTAAATCTTTTGCTATGTTTACGATGTTTACAATGCCCGGGTGTGCACAGCCGGTTATCAGTATCAGGCCCTTGTCCGTTTGGATAATTAAAGACTGCTCCCTTATCCATTTTCCAAGCTGGCCCGTGGAATAAACATTTTCACAAATCTTCATTGGCTGCTCGACCTCGACCATTTTTGCCCCGCGTGCCTGCACGTTATCTTTAAATTTTGTTGGAAATGATTCTGGCAGATAGACAGTAACGTTTGGATTCTTTTCGAGAAGGCTGCCCAATCCGCCGGTATGGTCGGGATGAATGTGAGAGAGAACGACTATATCTATGCTGTCAGGGTCAATTGCTAATTTTTCCATATTACCGAGCAATAATGAACCGTCTCCACCGCTATCGAAGAGGATGGTTTTCTCAGGGCCGGTTATAAATGCAGAAAATCCCCAGGCGGTTTCCAGCTCCTGCTTATACGGATTATTGTCGTAAACAACGGTAATGGTTAGATCTTTAATACCAAGCGTCGAAATAGCTTTTGTTTTTTCACTCATAACTTGTCCTTTCCTTTGAGCACACGTGGTCAGGAAAATAGTTACTCCCAACACAACAGCAACGGCTGCTAATAGTAAAATAACTATGGCTGATATTCTTCGCATCCGTTTTTCACCCTTTCTTATGAAATAATGATTATAACCGCTGAATGGCTAAGAAAGCAACACAGCAGCAAAAGTAAAGGTTATTTCAGAAGCGAAGGCCAAATCCTACCGGCCTTTACCGCCGACCCGATAAGGGTCGGCGCTGAAGTCGGTTAGGGCCAAAACTACCACCATACTTCGGGAATGGCGTTACTCTGATATTCTTTGATAATCTCTCCATCCGCTGCGCTGACAACATACCATCGTATCCTATAGGATTTAGAGGCCTCAGACGCTTCTTCAGGAGTAGATGCCCCGACATAATGCAGAATCACGTTGAGCAATACTTTATTGTCGTTCGGAGAAAACGCTTTACCAATGGGTAACAAATCCAGCCTTGGATCGGGATTAACATCATCATTGTAGGTTAGCAT
>JAUXAH010000292.1 GCA_030614945.1 Phycisphaerae bacterium | reverse complement strand
GGTATCTTTACAAAACTAAAAAGAAAACTGCGAGAAACAGCCATGCAGGCATTGGTGGGTAACCTGTCGCCGGACGAGGCAAATCGAGGCCTGCTCGAGGCACTGCTGTTGGGCTACAGAGGGGAGATCGGCAGCAGTACTTACCAGGCATTTCGCAAAACGGGCCTGCTGCACTTTATAAGTCTTTCGGGACTACATCTGGGTATTTTGATAGGGATTATCTGGTGGTTATGTAAAACAGCAGGGTTAATGAAGCGTGCCCGGGCGATTATTTGTATAATTGCGATATGTATCTTTTTGTTGATTGTCCCGCCGAGAGCGCCTACCGTAAGAGCGGCTATTATCGGTTGGGTTTTCTGCGCATCGTTTTTGTTTCGCCGGCATTCCAATTCTCTCAACACATTATCATTAGCGGCAATAATTCTCTTACTCATAAGGCCGACGAATTTATTCGAGGCCGGCTGGCAACTGTCGTTTGCATCGGTGCTTGGACTTATACTTTTTTGCAGACGAATCCTCTTCTTTCTATATGAAAAAATAACGGGCAGGATATGGTCTAAAGAGCGTCCAAAAAGCAAATTATTTTTTCGCGTAATCTTAAAAGTAGGTTTATCTTTGCTGTGGGTATTTTCTACAGGCCTTACGGCCTGGCTGAGTGGGGCCGGCATCTTGTTGTATCATTTTTATACGATTAGTCCCTTTACAAGTATCTGGACGGTGATTGCTTTTCCATTTGTGGCTTTGATTTTGACTTTTGGGTTCCTGAAAATAACTCTGTCTTTCCTGCTGCCGAGTGCAGCGGCAGTATTGGGCGTAATAGTAACAGGATTGGCCGATTTGCTGATTTTGATTGTAAAGTTTATTGCAAGTTTGGACATATCAGAAATACTTATTGGTCACGTGCCGCTTGCACTAATAATTTTGTATTACTGCCTTATTCTTTTTGCCGGCTTTGCTTATTTTCGGCGTCCTTTAATAAAGAAAGCTATATGCACGGTGACGGCTCTTACAATAATTGTTTTCTTAGGCGTTACAAAGTGGCAAAGGACATATCGGGAGAATTTGGTCATCACCTGTCTTGATGTCAGCCACGGGCAGGCAATACTGGCCCAGCTTCCGGGCAAGGCCAACGTTTTGTTTGATGCGGGCTCAATGCACAAAAGTGATATCGGCAGACGAATTGTCGCACCATTCTTAGATTACAGCGGAATAAATAAAATCGACGCCATTATCATAAGCCATAATGATATAGACCATATCAACGGAATACCTGAAGTTGTTGAGCACTGCAAAGTCGGCGAGAAGGATGTTTATGCCAACGCTGCTTTTTTTAGCAAGACAGATGAGTGGGGCACAGCAAAATTTCTCAAGGAACGACTGCTCGAAAAAGATCATAAAATACAACACCTGGATAAAGACCTAAATTTAGACAGTAGAGCAAAAATAAAAATCCTCTGGCCGACTCGTGAGGTCTGTGAAAATGATGAGTTAGGCGATAATGACAAATCAGGGGTTTGTCTGATAGAATTTGCCGGCACCAAGATACTTTTATGTTCCGACATCGAAGAATTCGCACAAAGAGAGCTTCTTCGGCTTTTCTCCAATCTAAAAGCTGATATCGTCGTTGTTCCTCATCACGGCTCAGCCAAAACGTTAGAGACAGGGTTCCTCGAAAGCCTTGATGCGGATATTTTGATATGCAGCTGCGGCCGGAGGCAATACGAAAGGCAACAGATAAACAAGGAACAAAACAAGGCAAAGTCGTTCTATACCGCCAGAGATGGAGCTATTACTGTTTGTATCGGCAAAGACGGCACGATAAGAACCGCAACATTTGCAAGGGTTCCCATTTTGCCCAGCACCAATTAGGTGCGTCATCCGGTGCCCCTCATATAAACAACGATTTCAACTCTGCGGTTTCTCGCTTTACCGCTGGCGGTTGTATTTGAAGCGATGGGTATGGCCGCTCCACAGCCGACTGCCCGGATCCTTTTTTCATCAATGCCGCGTTCGATAAGGTATCTAACCACGCTGAGAGCACGTTGAGACGAGAGTTCAAGGTTGTCCTTCCATTTTGATTTTTTGATAGGTTCGGAATCGGTATGGCCGACAACGTCTATCTGTTTGTTAGAATACCTCTGCCGTAATACCGACCGAATATGGTTAAGCTCGGTACTTCTTGCTTTCTTGAGCGTCGCTTTGCCCGAATCAAAGAGTATTGCATTCGGAAGCGTTACCGTAATTGTTCCGGCAGAAGGGTCAAATCTAACATCGCCCTCGAAACCGGTGGCTTTGGCCGCACTTTGACGTTCGGCAATCTGTCTCTGCAGCTCCTGGATTGTTAGCTGGTCCTGCGAAATCCGGTTAGCGAGTCGGCCTTTTTCCGACCTTTCGAACTCGAACCGGCCCAGTAGATTCTGATGCTCCACATTCAGGGCATCATATCTCTTCTTCCAATTGGTGCAGCCGGTAAGCAGAAAAATCGATACAAGACCAATTAGCAAAAGACATCTGAATTTTAAATTTTGAACAGCATCCTGCATTTGACATCTCCTTTCTTAGACAATTGAAAATCAAATATTGAAAAAACTCAGACTTCAGAATCAATAATAAATACTAAACCGTAAATAGTCAATAATCAATGAATAAATCCTGTCGTGTAAAATCATAACAGCAAGTATACCCAAAGACAAGAAGGGACCGTAGGGAATTTGTCGGGTTTTTTTAAAAAACATCTGGGAGCCGGCCCAGGCCAGGCCGAAAAATGGTGCGATGAAAAATGCCACAACCACGAAAATTGGGCCTATTACGGCCCCTCCGGCGCCCATTAAATGCACATCGCCGAGCCCCATTGCCTCTTTTCCAAAGGCCAGGGTGCCGAAGATACGGGTGGCGAAGACAATGCCGCAGCCCACAAAATAGCCCAATAGACTGCCCAGAAGTCCTGCAATGACAGGATGTTGCGAAAAATCCAAAGACTGTATGACAGAACTTTTTCGGCTAATCCAGTAAGCGGCCGCCGAGCAAATGATAATCGGCAGCAAAAATATGATTTCCCTGCAGATTTCGAGGCGATGATTAAACTGCTGCTCTGTTAGTTTTTCCGGCTTATCGGGTGAATCTTGAGAATCGGCCGATTCGTAACTTCTTTTAATTAAACCAGTTGCCAGCAGCACCCAGGATATGGCCAGTCCTATTGCGGCCCCTGCGGCCAGGGAGCCGGTTCCAGCCGAGGCGCTGGGCAAAAGTGCGTGGCCGCTAACCTTGTCA
>JAUXAH010000288.1 GCA_030614945.1 Phycisphaerae bacterium | reverse complement strand
CCTTATCCCACCGTCGGCAATGACCGGAATATTATGCGATTCGGCCACCTCGGCGCAGTTGATTATCGCAGATATTTGCGGTACTCCCACGCCGGAAATTACTCTGGTGGTGCAAATTGCGCCGGGCCCGATGCCGACCTTCAAGGCATTCGCACCGGCTGCTATCAAATCCTCCGCCGCCTCCGCCGTCGCAATATTGCCCGCAATCACGTCGATATCATACTCGGCCTTGATCTTCTTTACGGTATCGATGACATTCTGCGAATGGCCGTGAGCGGTATCGACCACTACAACGTCAACTTCCGCCTTTATCAGAGCGCCGATTCGCTCATAATCTTGAACGCTCACCGCCGCACCGACCCGCAGTCTGCCTCGCTGGTCCCTCGCCGCTCTCGGATACTGCTGGACCCGGTCGATGTCCCTCATAGTAATCAAGCCCGCCAGCTCGCCTCTTGAATTGACCAGAAGTAACTTCTCAACCTTGTGTTTTTGCAGGGTTTCCTTTGCCTCTTCAAGTTTCGTTCCAGCCGGGCCCGTAACGAGATTGTCTTTTGTCATTATGGAGCTTATTTTGACGTCGTAGTCTTTAAGAAATTTCAAATCCCTGCGCGTCAAAATGCCCACCAGTTTTTTGCCGTCAACGATAGGGATGCCCGAGACATTCTGCACGTTCATCAGCTCCTGTGCCCTTCTGACAGGTTCAGCCGGCGATAACGTTACCGGGTCGAGAATCACCCCGTGCTCAGAGCGTTTGACCTTGGCCACCTCTCTCTTTTGCGCCTCGACCGACAGATTCTTGTGAATTATCCCGACCCCGCCTTCCTGGGCCAGCGCTATCGCCAGTGCCGCCTCGGTAACGGTATCCATAGCAGCAGAGACAATCGGGATATTTATGGTGATATTGTTGGTCAACTGCGTACTGGTTTCCGCCTGGCTCGGCACAAAATCGCTCTTGGCCGGCATCAGCAGCACATCATCGAAAGTTATACCCTCGGCGACAATTTTGTCCCGCACCAAAATCGCCCCGATGCTGTTCATCGGGGAGCTTTTTTTAGGTGCGGGAATCGAACTTTTTTTTGTTTTTGGTGCGGGATCCATTTTTCGCTCCAAAAAAGTAATCACTGCTTCACATTATTTTGAGCAGGCCAGTATAATACCGCTATAAACCCCCGTCAAACAGATTTTAGGTTAATAAACAGTGTTAATCTGCGTAAGCTTGTACCTGCGAAAGCAGGTATCCGTGTCTAAAAAAATAAAACCGGCCAGTTTGAGTAATTAGTACACATCCTCTCCAAAAAAAGGCCGAGCTTTTTTGGCTCGGCCAAGCCGAGACAGGCTGTCATTCACCCCGTTAGAAGCCCGGTTACTTCTAATGGGGTTTATCATAAGTTATAGAGTTCGGCCATCCGTCTTTCCGGCTTGAAGTGATATTGGCACTGACTCATCGGCGTGCCCAGGATATTTATCTTTTCAAGGTCGCCCTGTCCCAGGTCCGCTTCGGTCAAGGACGTAAGGTAAAGAATCCGTTTCGGGTCAAATCCCATAATTTTAGTAGCTATGATGTCCATCGCCAGAGCATCCCGGCTGGCCAGCGCCACCCGTGAATCAAACGGTGTACCACCTACCGGGTTCGTGATCAGTTCTTTATCCGAGTTTACCTACCGCGACTCCGTTTGTTGACATCGTAGGCGCAATGACACGTGCCGTTAGCAGCGATGTCGGCTTGCGACTATGACTCGCCAAAGAGTGCCTTGATACCGGCGCTCCCATATCCGTAGGCCTTGTTTTTCAATGTATCTTGAGCTATATCAATCTTGTAATTAGAGCTCGAACAGTGCGCTTTGCAAAAAGTCCTTGGCGATTTTAAAAAAATATTTTTAACCTGTTTCAGCACCAATCTTGCGGAGGTCGGCGCTTGGCTGCGGTGGAACTGATGAAAGCCATTTCTGAAGCCATGCAGCAATACGCCGATCAGCAACAGCCCGGACTCTATTAGAAGGTTGGCGTTCATTACTTCTCAACGACTCGCACTAAATGGAGTTGGCGTGTGCCGTCCGCCGTGATTCCCGGAACTAAGATCGCGTTTCCCCGCCGGTTCCAGCGTGGAGCCGGATCGATGCGAAGTTCGCCGCGCCGGTAAGGGCCTCGTGAAAACGCCCTCGATCGAACCGAAGCTCCGTCAGATCGTCGTAACAGAACGTACTCGTTTTGTTTGCGGTTGTTCGTGGAGAAGCCGTTGGCAAACCACTTTGCGTCGGGCGACAACGAAATATCCCCGCCAGGAGATGCAAAATCGTCGTCGGTTCCAATCTGCCCGACGATGGACTGTTTCTCGACGTCATATCGGACTTGTCGTTGGCCTTTCGCCCCGATGATGACCGAACCTTCATCCCATTCGGGATGCCCGCCAATGTACTCGTGCGTCATCAAGCCCGTTCCGTCTGTTCGTATGGAGCACGGTACGTTCACAGCCATTGAATTGCCACCAAATCTGGCACGAGCGAAGAAGTACACCAAGTCGCCACTACGATTGCACAATGTGTGATTGATATAAAACTCGGCTTCGTTGATGCTGTCATGTTTATTCCACAATAGATCTCGGAGTTGCCGAAACGAAACCAAGAGTTTCCGCCGGCCCGTGGCTATCTCCACCCGAAATATCCCATCGTTCTTGGGAGCAGCAACTTGGGCGGTCGGATCGGTGAGGCCGGGATAACCAGTCACGGGGCGCAAGCGAGCCATGCGGCCATAATTGATTGCCAGGAAAAAGTCACCAGTTGGGGAAACACCTCCATTCGCCACGGGCACATTATTGAAACGGTATTCCCGGATTCGACGACGTTGCTTGATGTCATAAAGCACCGTGAAGACTTGCTGCGTTTTTGGGTCTCGATCATTGAAGAAGAACTGTGACTCGGCGCGTGCCGGATTCCAGTAGAACATGGTGCCCTGCTGAAAGTTCCAGGCAAGAGTTTTCTCGATTGCAATGACACGGTATTTATCCTGTGTGTCGATCAGAACAATGTCGGCTGCCTCATGGGGCTGCGGCATATGGTCATGAAAATCAGTTCTTAGCGAAAGGATGTACCGCCCACTTTGGTTCCAGGGTATCGTCAGACTCTGCCCGATGTAACCGAAGAAATGATGTCGGGGGCCATGGGTGATTTGTTCTACCTCCAGCTTGAACTCTTCCGTTCTCTTCAGCCGGATGTCCTTGAACTCAACCTTCGTCCCTTTGTCGTGGATCTGCAATCCGATGGCCCCCCGTTTCAAGCGTTCTCCCTCGACGTTGTCGATAAACTCAGATGCGATTTTGCCATTAATGAG
>JAUXAH010000571.1 GCA_030614945.1 Phycisphaerae bacterium | reverse complement strand
CAGAGCTATCTTTCGGCTCATATCATCTTTGTAAAACCCGGTTTGGGCACAGGATAGCTCCGGCCCGCAGCCGAACCAGCCTTGGCCGGCGGTTCCATACCGTCGCGGCAATCCTCCGGCCTGGGCGGATAATAGAAGTCGGACTTGCTTATCTGCTCAGCGGTAACCTCTTTACCGGTGTAACAGGAGATTTGTCCCATCACGGTAATCATTGTGCTGCGGGCCATGTAGTCGCCGTTATTGACGGGCTTGCCGGAGCGAATCGACGCAAAAAGCACATCGTGTTCTCTTTGATGAGGACTGTATTTGCTGCCCTCCCATTGCCAGTTCGTCTCGCCCCAGATTCGGCACCGCGTAATATTCGCACTGCCTTTGCTGCCGAGGACGGTGCTGGAAGAATTGTTGTAGCATCCGGTCGTTGTCCGGCAGAAGGCATAGATGCGCACGCCGTCGTCACATTCGTAAACCACCGAATGGTGGTCGAACACATCGCCGTATATGGGCTCGGTCATCGAAGACCGTCCGCCCAGGCCGTGGCACTTGGTGGGGACCTGGTTTTTCATCACCCAACTGGACCTGTCCAGGTTATGCACCAGTGACTGGACGACATCATCTCCTGAGAGCCAGCGGAAATGATATTGGGTGCTGCATTGCCACTGGAGCTCCGAGAGTCCCGGCTTGCGCTCGATAACACCATATGGGCCGCGGAGGAAGTTCTCTTCAATGGCCACCACATCGCCGATGGCGCCGTCGTGGATTCGCTTGACCGTTTCGGCGTATCCGGTGTGATAGCGGCTGTGCAGACCGGAAACAATGCATAATCCCTTCTGCTCTGCCAGGTCGGCGGCGCTTTGCATAAGCTTGACCCCTGCCGGATCGATACCGTGTGGTTTCTCCACGAAAACGTGCTTTCCGGCTTGAATTGCAGCCATAGAATGTAGGGGGTGGAACTTGGCTGCGTTGGCAATCACCACCACATCCGACGACTCAATCACGTGTTTATAGCCGTCGAAGCCGGCAAAGCAGTGATCGTCATCCACTATGACCTGATCTCCTTTTTGCTTTTTGAGGATTTCGCGTTTGCCTTTGACGCGGTCCATAAAGATGTCGCACATCGCAACCAGCCGGGCGCCGGAGTCGGCGTTGAGCGCCTGGGCGGCGGCGCCGGCGTTGCGTCCGCCGCAACCGATCATGCCCACGCGGATAATATCACTGCCGGCGGCAAATACGCTGTGACTGATATCCAGTGTGCCTAACACGGCAGCCGAACCCACAACGGCTGAGCCTTTCAGGAATCCACGACGCGTTATCGCTTTTACCTCTTTCATAGAATTAGTCCTTTCCATTGTTCCGCCTCCGCATATTCTGTTCATTTGGCTCGATGGTTCTGGCTATCCGAAAACCTATGAAGTCCATTTCGGGCAGCCACCACTTGCTCTTGGGGAACTGTGGGTCGCCGGAGCGCCACCACTCCTCTTC
>JAUXAH010000623.1 GCA_030614945.1 Phycisphaerae bacterium | reverse complement strand
CCCCTACGACCAGCAAGAGGGGCTATCCCCCGCCGCATCCCAATTCGCCAACGTCATCGCCAACCCAGGCGCAGACGAACATGTCTGCATCTACTTCCACAACCCCGACAACAACATCGCCTACGTCTACAGACCAGCAGGAGGCGCCTGGGGCAGCCCCGTTGAACTCCCCTATCCCACCATCGCCAACCTAACCGCCACCTACAACCACCCCGACGTCGTCTCCCTCTTCTGGCAACAAGCAGGCTACCAAGCACTCGCTTTCCGCGCTATCTACGCGCCGTGGCACTAACCGGCCCCGACATCCCCACCGATTTTACGTCCGCTTTACGCCACTGATCGTGCCTCCATGTCATAATAAGACATCGGCGCCAACCGCCACTTGACAACCGACACCATCTTGACATATAAGGAGCAAACTACAATGTCAGACCATCCATTCATCTACAATCTCAAAATGGCCCAAGCAAACACCAACGCTGCCATCAACCACCTCACGGAGGCCCTTGCCATGCCAACCGCCCGCCTCCTCGCGCGAAAAGAACGCCACCTTCTCCTCACCACTCGGACCAACCTACGCCGCTACGACAACATCATCCGCAGCGTTGTCCCAACCGCCCTCGAAGCAATAGCCGAACATCCGACCATTCCCGGCTTCACACTCACACAACTACAACCGCCAAAAAAAGCCGCGCCATCACCAAGTCCCGACAAACGCCCCACTGCCCGCTCTGAGTAGACGGGCCCTTATCCTGCTTCCCGCGGTTGGCGCCGCGCAACAAGAGCCACCTCAGAGCAACCCACCGCACTCCCAGCGAGCCTGGACACAGACGTCTCAATGGACGCCAAGCCGGTCCGAGGCGCATCCTTACGTGGTAGTCGGGCGACGGGGAGAGGGCTTCCGCTCCTGCGGACTTGGACACTTGCACGCGGCCGTCAAGTGTTACTCTCTCACACCAGGGCTTGCCGCAACGTAGAGGGGAGGAGAAAACAGCACAGGAGCGTAGAGCCTCGTAGTCGTCGTAGGGCCAGCGGGAGACCATCCAACATACGCTAACTCACCATCGTTCACGTCGCACAGTTTCTGGCCACACTGCGCCACTGCAACAGACCGCTACGCACAGTTATCCACAGTTCCTCACCACATATCCACACACTATCCACAACTTAACCACACACCACCGCCACAGAGCTCTGCACAGGCCGGGGCCGGCCGGGCGGCTGATCCTCACTACCAGTCGGATCCACGCAAAGACCGCGCGGACCCAGAGCTGGAGTACCAGCACTGGGCCGCGTCTCACACCCGGGGCATTGCAGCTCGCC
>JAUXAH010000076.1 GCA_030614945.1 Phycisphaerae bacterium | reverse complement strand
CTGCGTCGCTCGGTGATGGTTGAGGGCACTTTTAGTCCTTATGAGATTGGCTGTGTGCCGTTAGCTTGTCCGCTTCTTGCAGGCCCCGGTGCAATGGTAACCAGCCTGACGACTCTCGAAAGGTCCGGCCCGACAAAGGCAATAGTGGCAATCGCGGCGGTCTTCGGCATACTCTGGCTTATAATGCGGTTCATCCAGCCCATACACAGGTTTCTCGGCAAAATGGTTTGCACGGTATTTTCAAAAGTGATGTGCCTGTTCATCGCTGCGATTGGCGTGCACATGATAATGTCGGGCCTGCAGTATTATTTTACCCCCAAATGACACTTTAGAGCGCGGGCCTCGTTGCTCGCGGCTCAATTCACCCCGCCCATTCCAAATGGGCTGGGTTCACGAATTACGGTTTCAGAATTTGAAGTGGTCTTTGAAGACGGTTTTGAAATCGTAAACATCGCTGAAATCTTCGATTGAATCGGTTGGCTGAGCGCTCATCCATTTGTGCTTTATCATCAGATAAACGATTTCGCCGAAATCGCCAGTTGTTTTGATGCCCCAGTTATTCAGGACCAGTATTGCCAATCTGCCCCATTTTTTAACGGCCAACTTCTTCAGTCCCTCACAGAGTGTTTGGCCTCTGACGTGGGTGGGCTCGGTGACAATTTTTTTGACGGTGTAGCCGAGCCCCTCATAAACAAACTTAACCGCCTGGGGGCAGAATCGGCCGTCTTCTCTGGCAATTTTTTCGAGACTCTTTTTCATTTTTGATTTTTTGCCACAGAGGGCACAGAGAACTCAGAGAATATAGTTTATATTTTTAGCCGCCGCCACTTCGCCTTTTTCTCTGTGCCCCGCACCAATTAGGCCTGAGCCTGAGCTCAATTGGTGCGGGGTTCTCTGTGGCTTCTTTTCTTTTCTTCATTTTGAAAGACTAAAGTACTTTTTGTCCGGGCCTGGCTCCGGCATCGACAGAGAGCATAAAGACATCTTTTCCGCCGGCGTCGGCTGCCAGAATCATACCTTCGGAGAGACCGAACCTCATCTTTCTGGGCTTTAGATTGGCCAGATAGACCACGATTTTACCGGTCAGCTCGTCGGGTTTGTAGATCCCGGCTATGGCGGCCAAAACGCTTCTTCGCAGTCCGCCTACATCCAAATCCAGACGCAGCAGCTTGTCGGCACCTTCGACCGCCTCGGCCTTTACCACTTTAGCAATTCGCAAATCAATCTTCGCGAAATCTTCAATTGTGCATTCCGGCTTGATTGGCTCGACGGGAGCCGCCGCCACCGGTTCGGGGTTTTGAGTTTGGGTTCCCGCAAGGCGGGGGCCCTCTTTACTTTCCTCTATCATCGCATTCACCTGTTTTTCATCAATCCTTTCAACCAATCGTTCAAAATCATTTATTTTGTGATTCGCCAATACCGTTTCGACATCTGCAAAGCTTAGTTTATCGATATTGAGAAATTTTTCCACTTTTTCGGCGTATTTCGGCAGGATGGGTTTTAAGTAAATTGTCAGGATGCGCACGGCATTTATTACGGCAGTTAAGGTGGTTCGTGTTCTTTCCAAATCGGTCTTTATAGTTACCCATGGCTGATTCTGCTCGACATACCGGTTTGCTTCATCGGCCAGAGCGATAATTGTTCGGACCACAGATGCATAATTAAGACCCTCGTAGCCCCGGATGACCTGGTCTTTTGCGGCGGTGAGCTTATCGATTAACTGCTCGCCACGGTCGTCTAATTGCCCAAGCTGACCCTGAAAGTTTTTTGTCAGCATCGGGCCAGAGCGAGAAGCGAGGTTTGCAAGTTTGCCGACCAAATCGGAATTAGTTTTGTTTATGAAATCGTCCGCCCTCAAATCTATATCTTCGACACCGCCGGTCAGTTTGCTTGCGTAGTAGTATCGTAAGTATTCGGGGTCCAGGTGTTTTATGTAGGTGCTTGCGTCAATAAATGTGCCGCGTGATTTGCTCATTTTCTCGCCGTTTACGGTTAAGAAGCCGTGGACGAAAAGTTTGTCGGCGGTCTTGAATCCGGCGCCGATTAGCATTGCGGGCCAGAAAAGTGCGTGAAAGTACACAATGTCCTTGCCGATGAAGTGATAAAGCTCGTATTCGTCACTGTTCCAGACCTTGTCGAAATCCAAGCCATTTCTGTCACAGTAGTTTTTGGCGGAGGCCATATATCCGATGGGGGCATCGAGCCAGACATAGAAGAATTTGTTTTCCTCACCGGGTATTTTGAAGCCGAAATAGGGCCCGTCGCGTGATATGTCCCAATCCTTCAGGCCGATTTTGAACCATTCATCGAGTTTGTTTGCCACTGATTTTTGTGTATGTCCTCCGGCGATAAGGTCCTTTAATCGTTCCTCGAAGTCGGCCAGTTTGAAAAAGTAGTGCTCAGATGTTTTCAGGCCTGGCCTGGCCCGGCAGGTTGCACAATAGGGATTAATCAGTTCGGTGGGCCGGTACGTTGCGCTGCAGATTTCACAGGAGTCTCCGTATTGGTGCTCGGCTTTGCACCGTGGACAGGTGCCGCGGACAAATCTATCCGGCAGTGACATCTTGCAATCTTCGCAATAGGTCTGCTCGACGTTTCGCTTGACGATTGAGCCGGCCTCGTTCAGGCGGCTGAAAATCAGCTCACTAAAATGCTTATTTTCAGGTGAGTGGGTCGAGTAATAATTATCGAATTCAATGTAGAAGTCATCGAAATCCGCTTTGTGCTCTTTTTGCATTTGCTCGATTAGCTCCTCCGGGCTTATGCCGGCGGCGCGGGCGCTTATCATAATGGGGGTCCCGTGAGTGTCATCGGCGCAAAAGTAGAGACATTGGCTGCCGCACATTTTGTGGAAGCGGACCCAGATATCGGTCTGCAGATACTCAACCAAATGCCCTATGTGTATCGGGCCGTTTGCATAAGGCAAAGCTGATGTTACAATGATTTTGCGAGACATATTTTTCCCTTCAACGACTACTGCTCTGGGGTCCCTGCACTATTTTGCGTTTGGGAACCCTTCTCATCTTCGCTGGCGTCCTGCTCATCGTTCTCTGGGGCACTGTCTCGTGCGTCCCGGGCATCCGGCGCCGCATCGGCGGATTTCTTCTTCGTGGGGGCAGGGGAGGAGATTACCTCAAGCTCCTCGAGGCCGACAGCAACTTTCAGGCCGTCTTTGACTTCAACCATAACAAGCTGAGTCAATATCTGTGTGTCGACAACTTTGCCTTCGCCGTATTTGGTTTTTACCTTAGCGTTCTTTTTTGGCAGCCGTTTCTTGAGCTCGGTGTAAGTTTTGTCTTCATATCGCAGGCAGCACTTCAATCTGCCGCAATAGCCGGATATCTTCGAAGGGTCGAGGGTTGCCTTTTGCATTTTGGCCATTCGCATATTGACCGGCTTTAAGAGTTTAAGAAATCTCTGGCAGCAGCATTGCTGTCCGCAGGTTTCTATATCGCCAAGTATTTTGGCCTCATCGCGGGAGCCGATTTGACGCATTTCGATTCTCGTCTGGTACTCCTGTGCGATTTTTTTTACCAGCCCGCGGAAATCCACCCGGCCGTCAGACATAAAGTAGAAGATGACGCGCTCGCCGCCAAATATGTGCTCGGCATCGACTATTTTCATCGGCAGATCCAGCTCCTTGATAAAACGCCTGCAAAATTCCATCTCTTCCTCTGCGAGTTTCTGCAGATGTCGCTCTTCACTTATATCGTCGGCGGTGGCGTAACGGATGAATTTACCGGTCTTCTCGATAGAGAGGTCGATATTGCTGTCATCGAAGTATTTTTTTATCTGGTCGCTGTTTAATTTAAATTGTCCTGCCTTATAGGCGGTGAGCTGGCCTACGAGCTGGCCTAATTCAAGGCCTTTGTCGGTTTTTACCACGACGCGGGTGAGCGCTTTGGGTATCCTGGTTTCGTGGTGCTCGAAGAAGCCGAGCGTATTCATCCGGCCGTGGCGGACCAACATATATTTTATATTTTTTGCCTGTCTGGGCTTTACTGCTGCGGCTTTCGGCATTTCAACTACCTGCTTTACTCAATAACCAATAACAATAATCAATTATGAAACCGTTATTCTATCAGAAACAGCGAGGTTTAACAATAGCTCCTCGAAAATAAGCTTTTCGTTAACGCTCGAATCTATCCAGCGCAGCGTCCTGTAGCAATCGGCGATTTTTTCCGCGGCTTGCTCGGTGTCAAAACGCCCGGCTAACTTTTTTATCTGCTCTTTCTGGTCAAAATTAATAGTTCTTTCCGACTCTGTGAGGTTCAGTTTCATTGCATCGTGCAAGGCGAATATGATTATTTGTACGAGGGTTTTTGCGGCTCTTCGATTGATGTCTGTCCTGCTGGTGGTCTTATTGAGGTCGGCCCAGGCGGCGGCGACCTTTTTGCTTTTGTCCAGAAGCTGCCCGGCCAAATCGAGAGCATCGACAAGTTCGTATGTGGCCAGGGAGTTTACCAGCTCTTTCTTGATTCGGTAAAGACTTGCATCAGCCAGTTCAAGCTTCGCCCACTGAGAGGCCTGGCCCAAACTGCCCTGAGAGAGGCGGGCGAAGTACCGGGCCTGTTTTTGCTCGATGTCCATCTCTTTCAATTTGTCGATTATCCTGTCTTCGTCTATTGGTGCGAAACGGATTATCTGACATCTTGATTTGGTAGTGGGCAAAAGCCGTTCCATACGGGTGCAGAGCAGGATGATACAGCAGTATTCGGGCGGCTCTTCCAGTGACTTGAGCAGTGCATTTTGTGAAGATGCGTTCAGCCGTTCGGCTTCGCTGACGACAAAGACCTTCCTTTCCGACAACATTGGCCTGGTCGGCACTTTTGCAATTAGAAACTCCCGAATGACATCGATGGGTAAATCAACGGGTGTTTTTTTGCCTTTACCATCTTTGGTGAATTCGAGCAGTTCCTTATAGACGAGATTAAAGTCCGGATGTGAGCCGGCCTCGAACAGTCGGCAGGATTGGCACTGCCCACAACTGTCGGCGAATTTGTTTTCTACAACAGGATTTTTGCAAAGCAGCAGTTTGGCCCATTCGCGGGCGGTCTTGAATTTGCCGACACCCTCAGGACCGGCAAAGATATATGCGTGCGCCAACTTGCCGGAGGCCCGAGCACGTTGCAAAATACTAATCGCATTGTCCTGACAGAATATCTCTTTGAGTGACATAATATAAATTAGCCATAGAGGGCACAGAGAACACAGAGAGTTTAAATTTTTTCAACTACTTTTATTATCTTTTTGTGGACCGTTTCGATATCGCCGGTGGCATCAACTATTTCCACAGGCCGTGGATAGTATTCTCCTATCTTCAAAAACCATCTTCTAGCTTTACGGTGATAATCCAAACTCCTGGAATCAAATCGGTCAGTAATGACATTTCCAAACAGGAAGGCTTGATTTGCATCCTTGTGATTTGTTTTAGCTCTTTGGTATCGCTTATGCCCTGTTCGGGCGCGTCCTTCCTCGGCAGCTACATCAAGTATGATTGTTAGGTCCGGCCAAATATCTCCTACTGCAAATTTGCCCAACTCAATTATCTTGTCAACAGGATAACCACTGCTGCCCTGATAAGCACATGTTGCTGAAATAAACCTGTCGCACAGAACAGTTTTCCCCTTTTCTAATGCCGGTTTGATCACTTCTGCAACAAGTTGGGCTCGCGATGCCATGAATAACATGGCTTCGGTGTGGACATCCATTTCCCCTTCAGCATCATATTTTAGGAGACGGCTAATTTGATCGCCGATTTTAGTACCTCCTGGATCATAAGTCTTAACTACCTCAACACCTTTACCCTCCAGGTAATCTGCAAGTAACTTTAATTGTGTACTCTTTCCGCAGCCGTCCGGCCCGTCAAGAACAATGAATTTGCCTGAAAATTTGTTTTCCAAATTCTCGTTATTCAAATTTGGTCTCCTCTTTTGAGTCTAAAAGTTTTTTGGCTTGTTTGAGAAGCTGTTTAAGAGAACCCTCCACCTGCAACTCTTTGGCCCACTTGTGCAAATAATCCCATTCGAGATTGCTCCATTGAATAATAGCTACTTCAAGAGCATCACGAAATTGCTGTTCTGAGCGGCTATTTTTAGCCCAGGCAAGCTTGCTCAAAATGGTGTCTTCAGGCGAGAGAATATAAAGGTCTTTTCCAAGCAGTTTTTCTTTTCTTTTTCTGTGAAATTCTTCAGTATAAAAGTCCGTCTTTTTTCGGATTATCAAGTCAGCTTTCCAAGCATTTTCTACATCGATAATATTGAACATAGTGCTCTGCTTGAGGGCTTCGAGAACAGCGTCGTTGCTTACATAGTAAGCATCGCCGAGCAGTTTTAAAAAATTAGTGAGTTGTTCCTCCGTTGAATCGATTATTATGTCTGCATCCTGCGTTGAACGTTCGACTCCATAGAAGCTTGCTGCAATGGAGCCGCAGATGACATAATCAATACCGGCTTGTTGTAAGTTTTCGACAACACTTTTTAGGAACTCTTTCTGCGAGGTCATCTATTTAAACCCTTTGCTGCAATTATTTTGCGGAAAAGCTCATCACCCACCATTCTTCGGAGCAATTCCATTTTTATCTGGGTATCTGTAAAATCAGGATGCAGTTTTTTTATCCCGGCTATTGCATTTTGTCTGACATTATCGCTGAGCTCAAAGGATATAAGTGCCCGCTTCTGTGAAGACAATCTTCGCAGAATTTCATACTGCTTTTTAGCAGCTTCAATAGTTGTGTCCAAAGGTATTGCGTCCATTTTAATCTGAAAAAACTTATTCTATTCTCGCAGGGTACTTCAGATTGGCAATAATTTCAATAAGATAACTTTTGATTGCTTATCCTCACTTTAGCCGTCCGGCCCGTCAAGAACAATGAATTTGCCTTGTAATTTGTTTTTCAAGTTTTTATTCCTTATTTCTTCCCCAAATTTTTTATCTCTGAAAGAACCGGTTCCTTCGCTTCGCTCAGGATGACGGCAGCTTGGCTTATTTTGCGAGATGGAAGTTTTCGGGGCCGACCAGCTGCCGCATTTTTCGGCAAAAGTCGAGGTCGGGGTTGACGGACAGCTCTCTGTCAGCGGTTGCATAGACCCTGCCTTTGTCGGTTTTTATCGCTACATAAACAGGGCTTTTGCCTCTGTGGCTCTGGCAAATGCTTTTTATGGTCGCTATCTTTTCTTTGGTAACGTCCTTTGCATCCAGCCGAATCCTGACTTTCGCAGCTAATTTTTCTCTGACCTCGTCCAGAGGTATCAGCTCCACAGCTAAGATGTTGGGTTTTTCCCTTCTGTAATCGAGCTTTCCCTTTACAAAAACGACCGTATCCTGGACTAACGAATCGCTGAATCTATTCAGCACCTCCGGGAACATTACCACTTCGACCTGGCCCTGCAAATCTTCGAGCGTAAAGACGGCCATTTTTGAGCCGGCGTTTCGGCCCGTCTTTGTCAGATTGAATCTTATTTTCGTTATCATTCCGCCGATTACGATTTGCCGGTCCTGGCTAAATTCGGCCAGTTGCGAGGTGTTGAGTGTGGAATAAAGGTTTATTGTCTCAGCGTGATGGCTGAGCGGGTTACTGGTTACATAGAAGCCGAGGACCTGTTTTTCGAAGGCGAGCATCTGCAGCTCAGGCCAGGGCGGAACATCGGGCAGGCGCTGATGGTCTTGCGAATAGTCGTCTTCGCCGGCCTGGCCGAAGAAAGTCATCTGGCCGTTTTGCTTGTCGGCCTGGAGGCTTGCGCCGACTTGCATTGCATTTTCGAAGCCGGCCATCATTTGAGCACGGTTCCCGCCGAGCCGGTCGAAAGCGCCCGCTTTTATGAGCGCTTCGATGACCTGCTTATTGGCGGCTCTTAAATCGACATTTTCACAGAAATGGAAGAGACTCTGGAATCGGCCGGTTTCCCGGCGAGCTGCGATGATTTGCTCGACGGCCTTTTCTCCGACGCCTTTGACAGCGGCCAGGCCGAAGCGTATGACACCTCGTTGCTTGTTGCTCGTTGCTTGTTGCCCACTTCTGTCCTCTGTCTTCTGTCCTCTGT
>JAUXAH010000497.1 GCA_030614945.1 Phycisphaerae bacterium | reverse complement strand
CGGAGGACGGAGGACAGACGATGGACGATGGACGACGGAGGACGGACGACGGATGACGGACGATGGAGGACGGCGAGAATATCGAATATCGAACAAGGAACGTCGAAGTGAAAAGTGGATTCCGTGTCAAGCACGGAATGACGGGGCGTCGCCGTGGCGGCGACGGCTAAACAAGCCGCAAATAAATTTGGGGGAAAAAAACACGCGCAATAAATTGCGGGAGCTAAACATTTTTGCGTCGCCGTTCCGGCGACGGCTAAACAAGCCGCAAGGCAGGCTTGGGGCGGTTTTAATTGACAATTTTCGATTGATGATTTATGCACACGCGGCCCCATCTGCAAACCTGTCTGCTGATCCGGATATGCGGATTGTTTCCGGGTTTTTAAGATTGGGTTTCAATCGCCAGCTTAACGACGTCTCTTTTGTCCATTCGCGGGGTCCCCAAATTAGATAAAGCAGGAGGGTCTTTTTCAGGAGCAGATTAAAATTTCTGCAAGAGCTTTTTTGGATATGCCGGTCAGGCGAACATCGTCACCGAAACGTTTCGTATCAACGTAATGCAGGCCGACAGCTTCGGCCAATTCAGCCATCGGTTTTGATATGTCGACGCTTCCCTGCGGCCCGAGTATTTTCGGCGCGATATAAACGCAGATTTCGTCGGCAAGCTGCTCCTTCAAGAATGAAGCTATTACCGTTGGCCCGCCTTCGACAAGCAATTGAGCGATGCCGCGTTTACTCAATTCATCCAATAGAAAAACTATATTACATCGTCCCTGTGTATCGGGGCAGGCAAGCCCAGCCCCTCCGAGGGGCGGGGCAAGCAGCTCGGCCCCCTTCTGGGTAATCTTCTCTGCAATTTTGGGATTTGTCCGGACTGCTTGGCGGGTCGTTACCACCAGCACGGGCGCTTTTTTTGCAGTGCGCAATAGTTTGCAACTCAGAGGGAGCCTTAGACGGCTGTCCAATACGATTCTTGTGGCTTGTTCTACTTTGCCGGGTCGGGCCGTCAACAGCGGGTCATCGGCGAGGACCGTATTGATACCGACCAATATGCCTGAAGCCCGCCGGCGCAGCTTGTGGACGTCTCTTCTGCTCAGCTCATTCGAAACCCACTGGGAGCGGGGGCCCGTCCCGGCCCAGGCGAGCTTACCGTCAATGCTTTGTGCCCATTTTAATATTACCCAGCATTTTCCGGTGGCAGCAAATTTGATAAAAGGCGCATTTAGCAGACGCGCCTGCATTTCACAGACGCCGGTCCGGACCTGGATTCCTGCTTTGCGCAGCTGCTTGACGCCTTTGCCATTGGCGTGCTCCGAGGGGTCAATCGCTGCGACGGTAACCTTCGCTAATTTTGCAGCGATAATTGCATCCGTGCAGGGTGGTGTCTTTGCGTGGTGAGAGCACGGCTCAAACGTAACATACATCGCAGCTCGCCGGGGATTAACGCCGAGGGTTTTGCAATCCCGGATTGCATTGACTTCTGCGTGCGGGCCGCCGAATTCCTCGTGCCAGCCCCTGCCGATAATTTGGTTAGACTTTACGATGATGGCGCCGACTGCAGGGTTCGGCTCAACCGAGCCGATGCCTCGGCGTGCGAGTTTGAGAGCCTTCTGCATAAACTTTTTATCTGTATCACTCATCCTTTATTGGGCCTCGATTCAGCATCTCTAAAAATTGTTTTTCGCTTATGACTTTAACTCCGAGTTTCTTTGCTTTGTCGAGCTTGCTTCCCGGCTCTTTTCCGGCCAATAGAAAATCTGTTTTCTTACTGACGCTGGAAGCCGGCTTTCCGCCTGCCTGCCTGATAGTATATTCGGCCTGCTGAC
>JAUXAH010000040.1 GCA_030614945.1 Phycisphaerae bacterium | reverse complement strand
AACCGTTGCTTGTGTCCGAAAGTCCTATCGAGTAGGCATTTCCGATCCATCAAGGCCTGATTTCCCTGAGTTGGGTCTATCGGTTTTTTCAAATAGCGCTTTCTATACCAACACCGCAGGGGTCAGCCTGCAATACTTTTTATACCATATCCAGGGGCAAAAGTCAATAGAATACCGGCAAAATCAGGCAACTAATTAAAATCTTCAGTTTTGCCCTATTTATTGGTTTTTTCGGCTCTTTAACGGCTTTTTCTGAAGCCAAATTCAGATTAAAAAATCAAAATGCCTGCCCTTCACGCTGAGTTTTCTCTTGAATTACTTACCACGACAAAAATTTCCCATTTGACAATCTAAATTGGCCACCCGATAATTACTCGTATGGGAAATTCTAAAAGTAACAACTAACTAGTACTTGGAGAACGGTGTCATGATTACGAAACTACATTTTGAGAACTTCCGGTCTATCCACAAAAGTGATGTGGAATTGGGCAAAATTACCCTTCTCACTGGTCCCAACAACAGTGGTAAGTCAAGCATAATTTACGGCCTCATGGCTCTTAAGAACGTCGTTCTGAATCCAAATCAAAGCTTGGATGGTTTTCTAAACCTTGGTTTTATAAACCTTGGTGGATTCGCTCAAACAGTATACCTTAAAAAAGAGAACTCAAGCATTCGCCTCGGCATTGAAGTCGAAAGAGACGACGCCCGTTCTCTATACTCGGCCTCATTAGGAAAGAAAAAGTCTGAACTGAGCCTTAAAACATCAAAACCGCTCGAACTTTCGTTGAATCTCGAAGTTACCTTTCCTTATGCCACGAATCAAACTACAGGTTGTGAGGTTGAAGGAGCCTATCACACAGCGAAAGTGACATGGAACGGTATATCTCCAACAATTACCGTTAGTCCAAAAGGCGAATCGCAAGAACCCAACGAAGAAGATGAGTTATCAAGCGAAAGAGAAGAAGAAAATCGTACTTATGAGTTCTCAACCGAAGTGAGCATGCAAAACGCTGCCAAAGCTTTGCACAGCAGTATCAACGCGCCTATCGATGAATTAAGAGCTGTTGAATTTATTCCTCTAGGAAGGGGATTCACAGAACCGAGTTATTCCTCAGTCCCTATGCATGAGCAATTAATAGACCAGAAAGAACTAGCTACGCTTCTTGTGACTGACCGAGATTTAGAAGGTAGAGTTGCACATTATCTGGGTCAAATAGTAGATAGAAATTTTATGGTGAGGCCCACAATTAACACGGCAAACTTCAATCTTCAATCGCGCGACAGTGACACTGGGCTTGTTTGTGACCTGGTAAACGAAGGATTCGGCACAAATCAACTGGTTACTATTCTGACAAAATCCTTAAGAAAAGAAATGCATACAATTTGTATTGAGGAGTCTGAGATCCACTTACATCCTGAATTAATGGATAAGTTAGTAGATGTGTTCGTTAAAATAGTAGAGGAAGAAGACAAAAGTTTTATAATATCGACACACAGCGAGCATATTGTCTTATCCCTTTTGAACAAGGTAGCACGGAGAAAATTAAAAGCCGAAGATATAAAGCTCTACTATCTCACCAAAAAAGGCCAACAAACAGTAATGGAAAAACAAGAAGTGAATGAAAAGGGACAGGTAACAGGGGGACTCAAGGGATTTTATGAAGCTGAACTAAAGCACGTCAAAGACTTTTTCAACATTTCTGAAAGTGCATAAATGGAAATCGTTGTCAATGAGTGGCTCTTAGACTATATGCGCCCCAACGCCAAAGATTGTAATAGGAATTTGGCTATTAAATTTATAAACGCTTGGGTGGAAAAATGCGATAAAATAGTAATAAGAAGACCAAGCCCCTTTGTTAAAAAGTTTCATAACTTTATGGGCCAGTTTAGCTGGGACCTCGATTTCAAAAAACGCTTCTCAAAATTGAATCGCCTCCTTTTTTACAATTCGGATAAAACGATAATTGCTGATGACAATGATATAAAGAAGCTTCAAAATGAAGTTGAAGCTAAGACGCCCTCTGATGACAAGTATCTAATCGAATTAGCATATTCTGGCCCAGATAGAATAGTTGTCACAACGGATACAAGACTAAAAGAGAAACTGAAAGACGAAGCCAACTTAAAGATTTATTTGCTTGAAGATTTCTTGCCAAACTATTTGTCTCAAGATTAGAATATCTAAATATCAGTCGGATTCAGCGCAGTTGAGTGAAAACTCAGTGCCGCATCACACAATATGAATCAGACGGTTCGCAGCTCAGCTCCGACGGATGCAGTTAGACTTGCTACAATGTCGGCCTGAAGGCGGTCAACGGTCTCGTGGGTCAATGTGCCGTCTTCATCCCTGAACCGCACGGAAAGCGTAACACTCTTTCTGCCGGATGGGATGCCCTTGCCGCGATATATCCCGACAAACTGAATATCCTCAAGCTCACCAGAGGCCTTTTTGCTTACCGCCTCAACAATGTCAGCCCAGCGAATATTCTCATCGACAATAATCGAAAGGTCGCGCTGTATTGCCGGGAATCTTGGAATGGGTTTGACTTTTACGGCGCCGCGCTGCAAAGCTGAAAGCTGCTCAAAATCCAGCTCCGCGGCGGCAGGGGAAAGGTCTTTGAAATCAAATTTTTGTATTACTGCCTTTGAAACAATCCCTGCCGTACCGATTACCCTGCCGTTTACGACGACCTGCGCACCGGTCTGCGCCCAGAGAGGGTCTGCAGGTGTAAAAACAATTCGGGCATCTCTATCGATACTTTTTATCAGTCCTTCAATGACGCCCCGCAGGTCTCTGAAGTCGCTATCACAGACCAGAGCCAGTTTAGCCATTTCAATCGGCAGAGTACCGGCTGGCCTGCCCGCCGGCCCTTCGGCTTCGCTCAGGACAGGCACAAAAGTATCGGCAATCTCAAATATCCTGCACGGTAAGTTCCCGGCGTTAAGGTTTGTTTTCAGAACCGCTAATAAAGAGGGCAAAAGAATCTGGCGAAGCAGATTCGCGCTTTTCCTGGATACATCTTTTACCGCCAAATGCTTGTTGGCGTCCCGGCCTGTAAAAAGCTCGGCAACAGAATGGTCAACAAAACCCACATTAATCGTTTCATAAAAACCACAACTGTTAAGATATGCTCCAATCGATTCAGCCGATTTCTGACGGGCATCGACCGGCACCACTTCGATTCTAATTTTCTGCTCTGTCGGTATTTTACTATAGCCATACACACGTGCGACTTCCTCAATTACGTCAACCTCACGGAAAATATCGCTGCGCCACGAAGGCACTGAGCAAACTATCAAGTCGTCCTTGTGCTGCGGCCCGAAACTTAACGCTGACAGAATTCTTACCACTTCTTCGGATGGTATCTCAATACCAAGCAGGTTGCTCAAACGTGGAAGCCGCAACGTTACTTGCTTCTGCGCCGGCTTTTTGGGATAAATATCCACCACGCCTTTGGCGACTTTACCGCCTGCCGCCTGAGTGATTAATTGTGCGGTGCGTTTGGAGGCCCAGTCCACCATTTCAATGTCCACGGTTCGCTCGAATCGAAAAGCCGCCTCTGAAGGCAGGCCGAGTCTGCGAGAGGTTGTGCGCACACTCACCGGGTCAAAGTACGCATCCTCCAGAAGAACTGTGGCGGTAGTTTCGCTCACCTCGGTATGCAGGCCACCCATAACGCCGGCTATGGCCACAGCCCCTCGTGCATCGGCAATGACCAGCATATTGGTGTCCAGCTCACACGTTGTGCCATCGATACTGAGTATGCGTTCGCCGGCAGCGGCCTTTCTGACAATGATTTTGCCCTCAGCGATTCCGGCATAATCGAAGGCGTGCGGCGGCTGACCGGTCTCCATCATCGCATAGTTCGCTGCGTCAACCACATTATTGACGCTCCGCAGCCCGACGGCTTCGAGTCGCTTCCTGAGCCGATCCGGCGACGGCCCAACTTTGACGCCCTCAATAATCCGGGCGGTATATCGGCCGCACAAATCCGGCTCGATAATCTCAACTCCGGCAAATTCCGCAACGTCTTTGTCCGATTCATTTAGCTTGACGGCCGGGAGCTTTAATTCTTTGCCAGTTGCAGCAGCCAGCTCACGGGCAATGCCGATATGGCCCAAACAATCGCCGCGGTTGCTGGTCACCTCAATGTCGATTACGGCATCGTCCTCGAGATGTTCTATTCCTTCGCAGGGCAATCCCAAATCGCTCAAAATCTCAGCGATTTGGTCTGCAGGAAGCCCTGTTTCGATATAATCAGTTAACCAATTCAGCGAAATTTTCATAATAAGTACACCATCAAGAACAAAACTTCATTTTCGGCAATAACTTAACCCTTTGAAGTACCGGTGTCAACAGTTTTGAATTCCCGCTGCTGGTTTTCTGAACAAGACAAGTGGGATTTGGCCCAGATTAACACAAATTCGGACGGTTTGATGGTTCAACATTAAGCAGGCATTTTGCCAAAATCGTCTCCCGCATAATACTGCGCATCGGCTTTATTATGGCCGGCTTTACCAGGAAGAAACAGGCCCTGCACGATATGATGTCCGACTGCCTGGTGGTTAAGAAGGGATAAGCCAACTACGGTCCGATTGCCGGAGCCGGCGCCTACCAGACATACGAGGCCTTTGTTTTTTGTTCCTTTAACGTTCATGCCTGGTGCTCGATTCTTGATATCCGATAATCACAGCCACATTAAACCCGAAATTCGAAATCCCCATCCTCCGAAGTAGAACTTCTACGGAGGACAGGCGAAACAAATTCAAATGATCAAAATGCAAAATTGAAAAGACAGAAGACAGAGGACGGAGGACGAATATCGAATATCCGGACTTGGCCATCCTCCATCAGGAGTCCCCGGACCACCTGGGAGAACAAGGAATAACGAATTATGAAGTTGAGATTGCTTCGCTGCGCTCGCAATGACATAGTATGTCATCTTTGCAAGTCGTCTAAAATCTTGGCGCCGCCGGCGTGGAGGAGGTCTTTGGCGATTTTTTCAGCGAGACTTTCAGCGTCACGGGTTGGGCCGGTAATCTTTCGTTTGATGAAATTTTTGCCTTGTAAATCCGATATAAATGCGGTGATTTCCATATCATCTCCGTCAATCCTTGCAAAAGCACCCACCGGGGCGTGACATCCGCATTGCATTGTTGTCAACACTTGTCTCTCTGCAAAGGTAATCGTCGAAGCTTTTTTGTCATTCAGGGCGGCGACGAGCCTGGTTGTCACAATGTCATCAGTCCTTGTCTGAACGGCGAGTGCGCCCTGGGCCGGGGCGGGGATGAATTGCTCCGTGTCGAAACAGAAAGAGATTTTCTTCGCCAGGCCGAGCCGTTCTATCCCGGCCCGTGCTAAAATAATTGCGTCAAATTTTCCTTCCCTTCGATTACACTCAGGACAAGCTTCGAGCCGCCTTACCCGCGTTAAGACATTTCCTCTAATAGACGTCGGCTCGAGGTCTTCTCTTAAGTGTTTGAGCTGAGCGGCCCGTCTTAGACTCGAAGTGCCTATCTTTGCCGATGCGGGAAGCTGGTCGATTGACCCCTGCTTGTCGCTGGCAGGGGCGGCTGCTATCAAACAATCTTCGGCAAATTGCCTTTCACAGACGGCAGCGATGGTCAGTCCCTCCCGCGGGCGCGTAGGTAAATCCTTGAAGCTGTGAACAGCAAAGTCGGCCTTTCCGGCCAGCAGGGCATCGGCTACCTGCGAGGAAAAAAAACCGGTGTCCCTGAGATTCCAGAGAACTGTACGCCTGTCCCGGTCGCCTCTGGTAGTTATTTTTTTAGTTTCGATTTGTATGTCGGGATGGATTTTTTTTAGAGCAGAGATAACAATCCCTGTTTGAGCGATGGCGAGCCGGCCACCACGAGTTGCGACGGTAAGAAGTTTCCTCATCAGTCGCCTTCATCCTGTGAAAGGAACATTTTGTTTATCAAGTCAACGGCCTGAAGCTGTTCCGTACTCAACTCTTCGTCTCCGCCATCTTTAATAAAGCTGATTGGCCCGTGGAGTATTTTCTTAACGAGCGATTCAGCGAAAAGCTTCAGCTTGTCACTGTTGCCTTCTCCAAAGTCCTTCGCATACCGCCTGGCTTCGTTGTGAGCGAGTTTAAGACCTTCCTGCGTCAATCGTGAAATTACCGGCACAAGATTTAGTGAGTGCAACCAGTTAGAAAAATTATCGGTAAATTCCGCAACAATCGCCCGGGCTTTTGGAATTTCACTACTGCGTTTTTTCTTATTACAACTTATTTGCTGATTCAAATCATCAATGTTGTAGAGTGAAACACATTCAACTCGACTGATATCCGGGACTATGTCCCTCGGCACAGCAATATCTATCATCAATATTGGTTTCTCTCTGCGAGCCAGGTCATTCTTAAGCATCTCGTATGTAACCACCGGCTCGTCAGCTGCTGTCGAGCTAATCAGCAAATCAACTTCAGCCAATTTTCCGGGTATATCGGCCAGGCCAATTATCTCCTCTGTCCTAAGCCGTGCAGCCATAGTTTCTGCTTTCTGCGGATTGCGATTTGCTATAATCAAACGCGGCAGTGACGCTTTGAGTAGATAGGTTGCCACAAGCTCGGCGTTTTCCCCGGCACCTAACACCATCGCTGCAGCGGCAGACAAATCGATTTTTTTCTTAGCCAATTCCACAGCAGCCAAACTGATCGAAACGGCGCCGCAATTGATGCTCGTATGTGTTCGCACGGCCTTTCCTACGCGAAAGGCATTGTGGAAGAGCCGGTGAAATATCAATTTACTCATTCGGCAATCAAGTGACATCGTGTAAGCGGATTTTACCTGCGATAAAATCTGATTTTCACCGAGCATCTGTGAATCAAGCCCGGCAGCCACTTCGAAAAGATGCTGAACAGTATCAATGCCGGCATATCTGCGGCTATATTTGGCCCAGGTATCAACGGCGACAGGCCTTACCTGCCCAATAAGCTCTGTTAGAAACGCACTACAATCGAAGCTTTTTTTTGCATAAAGATAGAATTCAATCCGATTGCAGGTCTCAAGAATTGCGGCCTCGCTAACGGCCTCTTCGGCGTGCATTTTTTTCAGCATAAAACGCCGCTGCTCCGGCGTAAAACTGACCTTCTCGCGCACCTCTACGGGGCAATTATGATAAGTTAGTATATTGGCAATAAGCTTCATTCGTGCCGCTCCTGAGCTTTTTACCGTTCGATTGTAATAGATTGTAAGCAAGGTGATTATAAATATCAACCCCAAACCTACAATACAGGCAATCTGCAACCTGCAGAATCTTTGCCTGGCGGAGCCATCCCCAAGCTGCGCTTGAGGCTGCCACCCGGCCGCTGAGAGACTGGATTCCCGCTTTCGCGGGAATGACAGCACTATAGCAGGCATTATTAGCTGAGAAATTTATAGTTAAGGTCCAAAAAATCTACCTACACACGAATATCTTTGCAAATAGCCCTGTTTTTGCCATAATCACTAATCGCTTTGCAGGCATTGGGTAGTCTGTGTGTTACAGAAATTCTTAGGAAAATACAATAAAAAGCTCGCTAAGGGCGGGATTGGCGTGGCGATGGGCATAAAGGAAAGCTCTAAAAAGAAGTTCAGACGTATCGTGATGTGGTCTGCTCTGACGCTAATCATATTATTGATTTTCCTGTCGGCCTACGGGGCATTCCTCGGCGCCGAGCGGACAAGAAATCTCGTCAACTCTCTGCCATTGATGGTTTACTGGCTGGCGTTCGTACTTGTACTGATAACAGGGCTTGCATCATTTCGCCGACTGGTTCGTGTACCCCGGCTTCTGCTGATGCACGGCGGCTGCATCCTTATTCTGGCAGGAGCTATGTGGGGCTCGGACGCCGGACATAAACTTCAGAAGAAGCTGTTCGGGATAGACAAAATCAAGGACGGGCAGATCGTAATCTATGAAGGATCCTCCCAAAATCGGGTGGCATTGGGAACCGCTGAAGAATTCCGAAAGTTGTTGTTCTCCGTAGATCAACAAGGACGCATTGAATACTATTGGCAGGATGGCAAAAACCTCGTTATGTTGGAACACAGAGAACTGCCTTTTTTCGTAGAACTCAAAGACTTCAGAATAGAATATTACAAGCCGGAGTACCTGTGGGTCCAAAGTCACGAGGGCCGGAGCTGGAAAATTGCTGTCGAAATTGGCAGCGAATTCTCTCTGGGCGCTGATTTCGGAACGGTAAAAATTCTAAAGGTGTTTGAGAACTTCAAGATAACAATTGAGGGTGGAATAGTATATGACGACCCCGAACCTGGCTATAACCCGGCTCTTGAAGTGCAAATTAAGCACGCGGATGGCGCTGTAACGACGCAGTATGCTTTCGAGCGTTCCTCCGGCCACATCCACCGTGAAGACAAATTTGTGCTGCGGTACCAGAGAATCATCAGCGATTACATAAGCGAGCTGCAGATAATTGAAAACAACAAAGTCGTCGCCGAGAAGGACATCGAAGTGAATCATCCTCTTCACTACGGCGGGTACCATTTTTACCAGCATTCTTACGACGCCGAAGCCGGCCAATATACTGTTCTCGCGGTCACTTCCGACACCAGCTTGGCGCTGGTCTATGCAGGGTACCTGATGCTGTGCATCGGCGTTTTCTGGCAGCTATGGTTGAGACGCATATTTACAGGAATAAAATTAAAAAGCGAATAGATGGAAATTAAATACACAATTCAGGGCTTACTAATTTACGCTGCTATCGGCGCGTACGTCCTTGCGTTCGTGATGACTTTGCTGCGGCGTGCAAAAGCCGGACACGTCCTGTACTTCTTCGGGTTCATAATTGCAGTTCTGGCTTTTGGTTATCGCTGGTATGATGTTCGGCATACGCCGCTGCAGAATCTGTTCGAGGTGTTCCTTTGCTTAGGTATGATTTGTTATCCGGTTTCCTTGTTTTGCCGGCGGATTCTGCAGGTAGGCGGCCGGTGCGCGGATATGCTTATAGGGGCGATAGCGCTGTTTCCCGCCGGCTTTATCTTTAGCGCCGAGCCACAACAACTGCCGCCGGCGCTACAAAGCTGGCTGTTTGTGCCGCACGTGGCAGTCTATATACTATCATATATCTTTATGGCCAAAGCCACTTTCCAGGCCCTTTCCCAACTGGCCGGCAAATCGTATGACGGCGATGAAAAGCTCCTGCCCCCTGAACAGGCAACGTACCGGATGATTCGTGCCGGCTTTCCTCTGCTGACATTGGGGCTTGTGCTGGGCAGCTGGTGGGGTAAGCTGGCGTGGGGCGATTACTGGGGTTGGGACCCGAAAGAACTATGGTCGCTCGCATCGTGGCTGGTTTATGTCGGATACTTCCATTTCCGGTATATGTTCGGCAAAAAGCACGCCCGTATTAACAGCATGTGGGCCATTGCGGGGATGGCGGCCATTTTGATAACTCTGCTGTGGGCCAACCTCTCGAAGCTGTTCTCCGGCTTGCACAGCTACGCAACGTGATATCCAATCTTTTTCACTGTTTTTCAACACCCCCAAACAAGTTTGAGGGTGCCACCCAAGCTTCATTAGTAATTGGTCAATAGTAACAATGTTGGTTTGTAGAGAAAAAAATTTAACAATCTCTAAACCCTGCTCAGGAAAACAGGTATACTACGGGTTTTGATAACGGATGGGTAAAATTTGAAGGGAGCAAAATCAGTAAGCGCTGTTTTTCAGGCGAAATAGACAGCCAAATGCAATAAAGTTTGCGAAGTCGTTTGAAATTGAGATTGCCACGCTCGGCTGCGCCTCGCTCGCAATGACGACGAAGCAATCTCATAAGCGTGTAAAAATAAGTATAAACGATTATGAATCGAAGGGAATTTATCAAAACAGGCATAAGTGCAAGTCTAATGGCCGGCACGGGACTTGTCAGGAGCAGACTTTATGCAATCGGAAAGAAAAAATCGAAGCGGCCTAATGTACTGTGGATTATGATGGACGACGGCCGGGCCGACGCCGTCGGATGCTACGGTAAAGCGTGGGCACGAACACCTAATATGAACCGCATCGCAAGTCAGGGCGTTCGCTTCGCAAGCGCTATCGTCCAGAACCCGGTTTGTGTGCCTTCGAGAAAGTCTATGAAATCGGGCCACTATCCCTATACCTTCGGGCTTACAGCAATGGGAAAGCCGGCCAGTGTCCCTGCCGCCTATATGAAAAAAGCCAGGCCGAATGTTCCCAACCTGCTGAATTCCTGGAAACAAGTTGGAATTAACCCGGTCAATGTCGGGAAGCGCCACGCCTATCAAAGAGATTGGATAAGCAAGGGTGACAGGGGCGCCCTGATAGATTTCTTCGGCAATCCGAGGGGTCCTGAGGCCAAAGAGAAATTCGAGAAGAGTACACAACCGAACCGGTATCGGCGAGTTAATATCAAGATGCACCGGTGGATGATAGGAGGGGTGGTGCCGTTTGCTCCGGAAGAAACGCAGACGTGGCGGCTGGGCGACCTTGCGGTGGACACCTTAAAAGAACTGGCAGCAAGCGAAGAGCCCTTTTTCCTGCGTGTTTCCTTTCACGCACCGCATGTCCCCTGCCGGGTGCCGGAGTCGTATATGATTGAGCCGGAAAAAATAACGCTGGCTTTGCCGACCGAAGAGGAATTAAAAACCAAGCCGCGATTTGAAAGGGAGAACCTCCATATTTATGCCGGGGGGCTTGACCTGACAAAAGAACAGATTGGGATTTGCCGGGGGACGTACTACGGGATGGTGTCGTTGGTGGATGTGCAGGTCGGCAGATTAGTGGAATGTCTGAAAAAAGCCGGCTTGGTAAATAATACCATCATTGCCATCAATTCGGACCAGGGGTTTCAGTTAGGTGAACACGGACTCTGGAAGAAGCGGGTTTTTTACGAGCAAAACGTATGTGTGCCTCTGATTATTAGCTGCCCCGACCTTCTTCCGTCAGGTAAGGTTATCGAAGAGCCGGTCGAAATGTTGGATTTTCTGCCGACACTAATGAAGCTTTGCGGATTAGCTGTGCCAGATTCTATCCGTGGGCGGAGTCTTATGCCGCTAATACGAGGTAACATTAAGCAATGGAGGCCGGCCTGCTTTTGCGAAATCGACCACAGTATGTCTATGTATGAAGAACTTCGGCAAGGGACCGGGCGACGTGTTATGGTGCGAACGAAGGAATGGAAGCTCGTATATTTTATGGATGAGCGCGTCCCGGACAAAGACGGCGCTTTGTATAATTTGAAAATGGACCCCGACGAAAAAGATAATCTCTATGCTAAACGGCAATACAGACATATAATAAAACATCTCGAAGGTCTGGCTGAGGAATGGGACCAGAGCACTTAAGGCAACTGCCAGGAATTACAAATATTCGTATCACTATTCATAGGAGACTATCATAATTCTGCAAAAAGATAAAATCGCGTTAGTGCTTGTTGCTCTTTTATT
>JAUXAH010000316.1 GCA_030614945.1 Phycisphaerae bacterium | reverse complement strand
CCCCTAGCGATCTCCCTTATGTTCTTCTCGTCCAATTAAGCCACCTCGCGTTTTTTGACTCTATCTCGGAACTCGGGCGTGGCGGAGTAAGCCCATTGCTTGCCTTCTTGCCGTCTGTCGAGGATGCCCTTGCTGACCAGCATTGCGAGCCTGTTGCCGACTGTGGTTCGGTTACCCCCGCTATCGCTCACCGCATAGCGCCTAACCAACTCCCCCATAATCTTGCCTGCCCCTTGGGGTTCGTTGAAGAAACCGTCCAAGCCCCTAGCGAGGATTTTGCCCTCCCAAGTCGATTCGTCGATGGTCAAAACTTCACGGTCGACTTCAACTTTGAAGTCAGCTAGCTTGCGCCTTAGTGTTACCTCGACAGGTATTACAGGGCCCCGTTCTGGCTGACCGATGCTTTCAGCAGGGGGGGTAGGTTTTTTTTCAACTTCTGGTGTGGCTTGAAGTTCTCTTAAACGTTTTCTTGCCTCGTCTAACGCCTCATTGCGCGATTTCAAAACTTTTAAAAACCTATTCCTCTCGCCCATCGCTTCGTCTAGTCGCCCCTGCAACGTGGCGACTTGGCGTTGGAGTTGTTCGGTCTCTTTGGCCTCAGCCTTCGCCTCCTCTGTAACCGGAAACAGTTTGACAAGTCGGCTGACATAGTGGCCCCGCACATTCTCAATGAGCTTTGGAATCTTCCGATTGATGGCGTAAACGAAGGCTGGGACGCTTTTAGGATTGATCTCCAAGAAAAGGCTGCAACGTTCTGGATCCTGTGAACCCTTCGTCTCGAGGAGCTCCACGAACCCCCGCTGTTTCGCGTTCAGCTTTTCGAGGTTCTTCTGGACGAGTGGATGTGAGAGTAGGTCGCTGACGCCGCCCCTTAGTGCAGCGTGTCTCACGGCCTCGTCAAGTTTGCGCTTCAGATCGGCGATCTCGGTTTCATACTTGGCTTCTATGCGATTCTTGATCGACGAAAGTTCTTTATCCTTCCTAGTGAGGCGGGCCTGCCACTGCGCCTCAAACTTCTCCTTGATACGTCTCTCAATCTCGGCGACCTTGGGGACTGCAGGCGCGAGCTTCTCTTTGATGATGGCGGGTAGCTTCTCGCTGAGTTGCGTGAGTACATCCTTGAGTTCCTTGGGGGCTGGGGGTACTATCTCTGGTGTTGCGCCTAGGTGCTCCGTGGTTACTGGCCCGACTTTGATGAGTTCCTCTTTCGCGATGAAATCTCCGGCGACATAGAACTGGCCTTTTTCTAGGTTTTTGAGGGAGTGTGGATCCTTGGATTCAGGATCTGCGAGGCGCATTGGGATACGTCCGAACTTCCTAAGTACCGCAAGGTCGTCTGGCCATTCGGTTCTACCGATCAGCTTGTTGGGGCACTGTGATATTACGAACTTACTCACGAAGGCTGGGCGCTGGGTCAGCACCATCACACCAATTCCTCTCTTGCCCCCTTTCTTCACAATCTTGCGGATTTGGTTGAGGCAGATGGAGCGGGCGATCCCTGTTTCGGGTGCGAGTTCGTCCGCCTCCTCGAGAATCCAGAGGTAGGGCTTTCGCATCTTGGTTTCCATTGCGATGAATCGGTCGATGAACCGCGCCAGAAATTCTTGGAAGGCCGCGATATCAAGTTGCGGGTCGCTTCCGTCTATGATGGCGCTAAGATCGTGTTCGAGGATTTGATCCGCCAAAAACTCGGCGCTTTCGGGAACCAATGGTATGTCTTTTCCGATGATTAGTAAGGGGAACTTGTCGCGCAGAGTCGCATACTCCCCCTCCACGTCAATGATGATGATGCCCGTCCTGCCGAACACCTGCTCGACGACGCGCCGCGCCGTCCAAGTCTTGCCCCAACGTGAGATACTGCAAAGCAGGGTACGGCCAGTAATAAGTTCTTGTAAATCAAGCTTAGCTTTCGCACCACGCAAGTTTTCGCCAAGTAGGATTTCCGCCAATCAAGCCACCTCTTTCCTTTTCTTCCCAATTTTCACCTCGGCCGTCCCCACGATGCGGTAGACATAGAACATGGCCCAAGTAGCGGTCCGCTCAACGCGCACACCGAGCCCCCCACTTTCGTAAAATTCAACATCGGGGTTTTTGAGCAATTTCTTGATGTATTGCTTTACTTCGACCTTTTCTTCGTTGTTCAGAAAACAAGATATCTTGATTTTTTTCATGCCTACCGCCCGTAGATCACCGCGCGCTCGAGCACGAACCACGGATGGTCTGCTAGAAGTCGGGTGAACCTCTGCTTCGTTTCGTTTATGTTCCATTCATGACTTGGGTTGATGGGCTTGGGCAAAAGCACCTCAACTGGAATTTTATTAATTGCCTTGAGCTTCATTTGCGCACCTTCCCTTGGCCGAGCAGGTAGCGGATCGTGTCACTAAAATCAACATCCTCACTCGCCTTGAGTGCGAGAGTCCGCTTCAATTTGGCGAGCATCTCGTGAACATCATCATCGACTTGGATCGTTTTTGCCATTTGTATCCACTTCAATTCATTAACTTTGGGACGATCGTGAATGATGCCCGGGGAGGAACCATTCACGCTTTTTACTCTGCTTGTAGTCCTTATAAGCTTTGAGGTGGCTGTAAGGCTTATAAGGCAAGGGGTCGAATGGTAAAACAAAAAATGGAGGGACAAAATGCGAATCGATTGGAAGGGGAAAATCTGGCAGTGGATCCTTGAAACGAAAGAAAGGATGAGGGAGCAGGGGTTAACGCACCCGACCATACGAACTTTTTGGTACAGGGGTTGGGACACTCATAAGCTCTTTCCAGGAACCGAGCAGACCTACAAGAAGCTTGATGCGTTAATGGTCAAGATGAGGAAAGCCGGAGCTATCGAGTTCGGGTACTTCCCTGTCGAGCGGGGGAAGAGCTACGGTGGCGACTGCTTTTTGTGGTCTGTCGATGGATACATAGACTACCTCAAAAATCGACTGCTCAACGCCCATAAAAATTACCGCCTACCGAGATGGCTCGGACAAACCGTAATTATCGAGGTGTGGGTCGAGAAGGTCGGCCAC
>JAUXAH010000063.1 GCA_030614945.1 Phycisphaerae bacterium | reverse complement strand
GTTCAGATAATTCGTATTGGCACAAGGATGACGTCATATAACCCGTATCGAATTATTGATGACCCGGCATTGTTAGAGGCGATTGCAAAATACAGCACAGACAAAAAAAAGATATATGTAGTAACTCACTTTGTACATCCGCGAGAGCTGACGGATGCTGCTGTTGATGGAGTTCATCTGCTGCAGAAAGCCGGTGCGATAATGGCCAATCAAACGCCGCTTATAAGAGGGCTGAATGATAATCCAGATGTTCTGGCGGAGCTGCTTGGGAAACTATCCTTTATTGGCGCGCCTCCTTACTATATTTTTCAGTGTCGTCCGGCTCTGGGCAACAAGGCTTATACGGTGCCGATTGAACAGGGGTACGAGATTGTAGAGCAGGCCAAAGCACGGGTGTCCGGACTGGCAAAGCGTGCGCGATATGCGATGTCGCATTCGAGCGGCAAAATAGAGATTGTCGGCAAGACGGAAGAAGTGGTCTATTTTAAGTATCATCGGGCAGCCAAGGATGAGGACAGCGGGCGTTTTATGGCTTTCAAGAGTAATCCGAACGCATACTGGTTTGACGATTATGATGAAGCGGTAGAGGATTGTCCTATCAGTTTGCCGCAAAGACTATACGAGCTGAAATAGAGTCGGAGTTTTTGATTTTGGGTTTTTAGTTTTGAGTGATTTGGATAACCCCCGGTATAGCGGGGGTTTATTATTTGGAAAATTCGAATGTGTGGGGCAAAGGTTATCAAAACTGGAGTATTGGTGGTTTTGATGTGTTGTGGGGCGGGGTATGCTCTGGAGCCTGACGAGGTTCTGGTAATAGCAAACAGCGATGTCGCGGCATCTGTGCGGACTGCTCAATACTATTGCGCAAAGCGAGGAGTGCCGGTGGGCAATATTCTTGCCTTACCTTTAGGGACGGGCCTTAGCGATACAATTGACAGAGACGATTATGAAAAACGGCTTGCTGAGCCGATTCGCCAGAGATTATCAAGCGCTGAATTCTCCGGTAAAATGGGACCCCAAAGGCGAAAAAGGGCGTTTGGGAACCCAATCAGATGCCTGCTGACGACTTACGGCGTGCCGATAAAGGTAGGAGAGCGAGGGCCGTTAAAAGACCAGGAGGGCAAACTAAAACAATTAAGAGAATTGGCTGAGCAGGAAAAAAACAAGATTGAACAGTCGGAGCAGAAAGGTTCGCTCGAGTCGGCTCAGCAGAAGAAAAAAACCAGTCGCAAACTGGCTCAGTTACAATCTCAAATTGATCGTATCGTTGGCAAAGAAACAGGAGCCAGCGTGGATAGTGAATTGTCAATGGTGTTGTTCGGTGACTATGAGCTGTATCGATGGCAGCCGAATATGCTAAAAAATAGCGTGCCGGGTCTGAGTTTTAAGGCGCTTATGGTATGCCGGCTTGATGGGCCGGACAAAAAAATAGTCAAAGCACTTGTCGATAAAGCAATAGCGGCAGAGGAAACGGAGTTAAGGGGTGTTGCTTATATCGATTCGCGGGGTATTGCAGATGACAAAAAACCTTATTCGCCCGGTTATTTTGACCAATCTTTGCGGGATTTGGCGGTGTTTACAAGATTGCGAACAGGAATGGCCGTCAAACAGGAGCGAACAGAAAAACTTTTCACACCCGGTGCCTGCCCCCGGACGGCTATCTATTGCGGCTGGTACAGTTTGAAAAAGTATATCGATTCCTTTGATTTTGTCGATGGTGCGATTGGGTATCATATCTCAAGCTGGGAGGCGGTCGACCTTCGCGACCCGAACAGCAGCCAGTGGTGTCCGGCTATGCTGGCCGACGGGATAACCGCCACGCTGGGGGCGGTGGCTGAGCCCTATCTTCATTCATTTCCGGAGCCGAAGGCATTTTTCCTGGAGTTATTCAACGGCCACTGTCTTGTTGAGGCATACTACCGCACAAAGCCGTTTAATTCGTGGCAACTGGTTTTGATAGGCGACCCGCTGTACAGGCCTTTCAAAAAACCTTAAGTGTTACCTGGGTGGCAATTTTCCAGTAGAGCGCCGGCGAAATAAAGCTGCCAGATAGGTTATACCAACGACCGTGGCGATTCCCACGGCAGAAAGGATTGTGTCCTGGACTGCGAGATTTTTGCCGGAAATTGCGGAAAATAATTTTACAGCTAACAGAAGACCTGTCGGCAGGGCTAATGCTGTCATTAGCCATTTAGGTTCAGGGGCTTTTAGCGAGAGGAAAAGATGGATGTGTCGAATCCACAACACAGTAAAAAATGCGTAGGCAAATAGATGAAACGGCACATTTGCTACTGGCGGCAGCAGGTCAGCCAGGTTCGCCCGCGTCAAATTTGCTGAAACAAAGATAACAATGCCTGTTACTACAAGTAAGGCAGGCCAAAATGTAAGAAACGTAAACAGGATTAAGCCTGCAAGCACACCTGTCAGGTTCGCGAAAAAATCCATAATATCACAGCTACGTCCTACCACAAAGCCCTGAAGCAGTTCGTCAACAACCCCATACCAAACAATCACTAACAGCACCCACCAAACAGTGGCTCTTCGCCAGTTCACTTTCCTGTCGGGACGGATTGCGAACCATAGCAGAAAAACCAAAACCAGATAGGCAAGGAAGTGAAGACTTTTATCGGACACGCCGGCTTCACGAACCAATCGAGGGATGGGTATATGCGCAAGGATAAAAATGATGGGCCAATAGAGCAGTAATGAGATTATGGTTAGTTTTTGTCGGCGCGATAAAGTCATTGAAATCGCCTGAATATGTTACGAGGTCCCCAAACGCCCTTTATTGCGTTTGGAGGGCCTACTTAAACAACGGTTTTATCCCGCACCAAATGAGCATAGGCTCACGCCTATTTGGTGCGGGACAAAATGGGTTCCCAATAATATGTCGATATTTACACGGCGCTTCTTTGATTTTACCAGAGATTTGTTTATGATGTAATGGGTAGTTTGCTGAATGGGGCCTAAAATTGGAGAAAAATTATGTTCGAAATCATAACTAATACGTTCCAAACCTATGTGATTGAGCCAATTGCTGCTGACCCCATCTGGACGACGATATTATTTATAGGGCAGTTGATATTCTTTTCCCGGTTTGTCGTTCAATGGATAGTCAGCGAATACAAGAAAAAGTCCCATGTACCAAGGATTTTTTGGTACCTTTCATTAGTGGGCAGCTGGATAAGCCTGATATATTTTATTCACATAAAAAATCCTGTTCTTATGCTTGGCTTTTCACTGAACACCTTGATATATTTGCGGAACCTTCATTTGATTTATAAGCACGCTAAAAAAGGTGTGGTAACAGTTATCGAGAAAAGCGAGTACTGAGGTAGTAATAGTGAATAGTCGTTAGTGAATAGTGAACAGAAAAAGAAGACCATACGCCAAACACCAACTAACGACTAATTGTAATCTACCGTTTCAAAAACTGATTTGGAGGTTTAAAGAAATGAGACGCCTGACAATTCTTGCAATAATTGTAGCTGGTTTTGCCGTCGTTTGCCTGAGCCAGTACAGGTCTCGGGTTTCGCCGCGCAAGCCGTCACTTAAAATAGTCCAGCTTACCGAGCCGAAGTTAACAGGGCCGGTCAGTTTCGAGCAGGCGCTGGCCAAACGGCGAAGTGTGCGCCAGTTTACCGGCCAGCCGCTCAAGTTTATACAGATTGGCCAACTGGCCTGGGCCGGTCAGGGCATAACAAAACCAGCAGAAGGTCCTCAACCAGCACTTCGAACGGCACCATCGGCAGGAGCAACTTATCCGATAGAGTTATATTTTGCCACGCCGGAGGGGCTGTTTGTTTACCGTCCGGCCCAGCACAGCCTGGAAGAAATCTTAAATCAGGATGTGCGCGGCAGACTGGGGGCGGTAGCCAATGCTCCGTGTGACATTATCGTTGCAGGTTCTGTGAGAAAGCTTGCGGCCAAATTCCGCAATGAGGCCAAAAAATATATGCTGTTGGAAGCCGGGCACATCGCGCAGAACATCCAACTGCAGGCTGTTTGTTTGGGGTTGGGCTCTGTAACAATCGGTGGTTTTGATATAAGGGGCGTTCGCAAGGTTTGCAGACTGCCGAAAGACCTCGAGCCACTTTATATAATCTGCGTTGGTTACCCGGCTGAGCAGGCAGTGCCGGCAGGAGACGAAGAACAAAAGGAGGCTCGCAAGACAGAGGGTGCACAGGCAAAAAGAGCGGTGTTGATTACCGCCAGGGAGAATTTTCGCGATGAGGAGCTTTTTGAAACAAGGCGTGTTCTCGATGCGTCCGGGGTGGAGACGGTTATAGCAAGTTCAAGGACAGGACTTATAAGGGGTATGCTCGGAAACATAGCCGAGGCAAGGATTCTTGTGAGCCAGTTGAGAGTCGATGATTACGATGCGATAATCTTTGTAGGCGGTTCGGGGGCGGCTGAATATTTCGACAACCCGATTGCGTTGAATATCGCCCGCGAGGCAGCGCATAAGCGAAAAATTCTCGCTGCAATTTGCATAGCACCTACGGTTTTGGCCAATGCGGGTGTGCTCAACGGTGTCCGAGCCACGAGTTTTTTGTCCGAACGAGACAGACTTCAACAGGCCGGTGCTATATATACCGGTGTTCCCGTTGAACGGGCTGGGCTTATAATAACCGGCAGTGGACCGATGGCTGCGGTTCCATTCGGCCAGGCCATTGCAGCTGCCCTTGCCGGCAGATAGTAGCTGTATAAAAGACTATTCGGTAGTGCATTCGGCTTAAAATAAATTGACTTTTCTCAGGTGCCGGCAGAAAGGGTTCCCATTTTGCAAAAAGATCGCAAAATGGGAACCCAAGCAATTACGTTGTATCGTCGCAAGAGCTATAGCGGTTTGTAATCGGCAGTCGCCGGTCTTTTCCAAAGGCTTTTGGGGTGATTTTTACTCCCGGCGGGGACAGCCTTCTCTTATATTCATTGCGGTCAACCATACGAATGACGCTATGGACCACATCTTTCGGCAAACCTGATTCAACAAGCTGCTGCGGGGATTTGTCTTCTTCAACGTAGCCTTTGAGAATTTTATCAAGCAAATCATAGTCCGGCAGAGAGTCGCTGTCTTTCTGGCCGGGCCTTAGCTCAGCGCTGGGCGGTCTGCTTATTACATCGGCAGGTATAATCTGCCGCCCCGCTATTTTGTTTATGTGCCCGGCCAATTTGTAAACCATTGTTTTGGGGACGTCTTTTATCACGGCGAAGCCGCCGGCGGTGTCGCCGTAAAGGGTCGCATAGCCGACCGCGGTTTCGCTTTTGTTGCCGGTTGTCAGTACCAGAGAACCAAACTGATTGCTCAGTGACATCAGGATGCCGCCGCGGATTCTGGCCTGTAAATTTTCGTAAGCAATACCTTTGCTGTCCCAGCCGGGGACTGTCTCTAATGACAGGTTGAATCGCTCAAGTATTGTCTCAATCGGGATGATTAAAAATTCGGTGCCCAAATTCTTTGCCAGTTTCTCTGCATCGGCTATTGTCTCGGGACTGTTGAATTTTGAGGGCATTGTCAGGCAGACAACATTTTCAGCGCCCAGAGCGGCGACGGCAATGGCGGCGGTAACGGAAGAGTCTATGCCGCCACTAATACCAAGCAGGGCCTTCTTGAAGCCGTTTTTCCGTGCATAATCGCTTGTGCCGAGCACAAGCGCCTGATAGACTTCATCGAGAAGGTCGGCTGGCTGTGGGGCGGCGGGGTGCATCGGCTTGACCTGTACGGAGGCCATCCCCAAGCTGCGCTTGAGGCTGCCACCCGCAATAATATCTGCAATTAACAGGTCCTCGTTAAATGCCCCGGCTTTGGCGATGACCCTGCCGGTAGAATCGGCGAAGATGCTTCTGCCGTCAAAAACCAATTCATCCTGACCGCCGACAAGATTGCAATATGAAACAGCGCAATCAAACTCTTTTGCACACCGGCTGATTATTTCCTGTCTTTTCTCAATCTTGCCCAGATGGAAGGGTGAGGCGGAGATGTTTAGAATCATCTGGATTTGGCCGGCGTCCTTTAGAAAATTGACGAGCCATTCGATATCCCAGATATCGGCGCAAATGGTAATGGCGATATTCAGACCGCCTACATTGATTACCACCGGCTCGGTGCCTGGCTGGAAATACCTTCGCTCATCAAATACGCCGAAATTGGGCAGTCGGCTCTTTCGATAAATTTTGCTTATCCGGCCGGCTTGCAATACAGCAGCGGAATTGTAACCCAGCCCCTCGGAGGGGCTGGGCTCGGCAAAGCCGACTATTATGGTTGTGTCCGGGCAATCGGCGGCGAGTTTATCGACGGTTAGCGAGCAATCCTCTAAAAAATGCTTTTTGTGCAGCAAATCTTCCGGCGGATAGCCGCACACAGCTAATTCCGGAAAGACTAATAAATCTACATCGGACTGAGCCGCCTGGGCGTAGATATTGCGCATCTTTTCGGCGTTGCCTGCCAAATCGCCTACTACAGCGTTAAATTGTCCCAACGCTACCCGCACCGAATACAGCCTCCGAACCCCGACCCCTGCCGCAGGGGCGGGGCGAAGCGTTAAATTTTCGACTTCCGATTTGCCCTGTTTGTTGCATCTTATAAAAAACAAGGGCCTGGAATACAAGTTTTTTCTGCAGCGCCCGTTTGAAATAGGTTCGACCCCTTCGACAAGCTCCCTTCGGCAGGCTCAGGACAGGCAGGACAGGCAAGCTCACTACAGGTTGGGTTTGATTGGGTTTGTATCTCGTATCTCGTATTGCGTATTGTGTATCGCGCTGGGGGATTGGGTTTGTTTTCCCCGCGTCTGCGAAGTGGTACATTTTCATAATCCTTTGTAACATATAAGTTTACGTTCATTCTGGCCTTTCGGAAATTGGCTTTGAATTGGGTTTGTTTTTTCGGACTGCGAAATCATCCTATTTTATGTAATCCTTTGTTATAAGTGAGTTTACATTCATTTGTGCTTTTCGGAAATTGGGTTTGATTGGGTTTGGTTTTCACCAAGTGTCCAATTGTGTTTATATTCATAAGCCATTTTTGAAAAGATACTTACATTCATTTGACTTTTTCGGAAATTGGCTTTGTTTTGCATAAAAAGGTGCGATTTGTAGAGCGTTCTCTACAAATGTAGAGGAAAGAAGACAGTTGACAGTTGTTCGTAGTTCGTTGTTCATAGTTAGTAGTTCGTGGTCCATAGTTCGTAGTTTCCTTTGACTTTGAACTTATTTTGGCGTGTATCTGCTGATACGAAAACGTGCCCTTCGACTGTGCTCAGGACAGGCGGTTCTCCGCTATATCCGGCGCCTGCTGGCGTCTGGCGTTTACCTGCCGGCCCCTAAAGGGCAGGCAAACATATAGGTATTTTAACAGAAATTTAAAGAAAAGTCAAGAAAAAAAGGGCAAAAAAATTAGCCACAGAGAACGCATCCCCGCTACTCGCTTGGCGAGTAAAGCGCGGGGACAGGCGAGAACGGAGAGAAGATTCAATTAAAAAGTAAAAAATAGCCACAGATTTCGCAGATTGCGCAGAGAAAAATTTAGCCACGAATCCGTTCGGCTGCGCTCAGGACAGGTGAACACGAATTGGCACGAATTTATTTTAGACAGGATTGACACTGTTTTTTTTAGACACGGATTGACACGGATTTTGTTTGGCCGCAAAAAGGCGCAAAAAGCACGAAGATGATTCAATCAGAAATTCGAATATCGAAATTCGAAATCGGAAACAAATTCAAATTTCCAAAATTCCAATGTTCAAAACAACCCCCAGCGGAGCTGGGGCTAACCGATACGGAAGCGACAAAAGACGTCGCATTATTTACATAAGAAGTGCTGGGGGTTAAACGGGAAGGAACCGGCTGGAGGCAGGGGAAGGGTGAAACTGCGCTCGGGATGACCCCATTAGAGTAGACGACACTCTAAGCAATTGGGCAGGCGGAGGACAGAGGGCGGAGGCGGTATGAATATCGAATAAAGAACAAGGAATATCGAATGATGAAGTTGAGATTGCACTGCTCTGCGGAGTTAAACATCCCCAAACAAGTTTGTACTACTCTGTGAAGCAGCGCTTCGCTGCGAAGCACGAGAGGGTGCCACCCAGGTTGCATTAGTAATTCAAAGGTCAATAAGATAACTATCTGATGTCTCGCCAGCTGGCTCGTTGTCTGTTGATTTCGAGTATTTCAACTCGATTGATAAGCCATCTGCCATTCTGTTGTTTTTGCAGGTTTATTTTTGATTTTGTCTGTATTAACCGTTGGATATCCTGATACACGGAGCTTTGTTTGTCGAAATGTATTATGACGGTCAAAGTCACGGTTGCCTCTGGCGATGATATTTCTATTATCGGAGGCCTTTTTTTATTTTTTTCAACCAGCGGCTCCGACAGCTTTGCCCTGCAATGATACATCAAATGTTTTTTGGTATTGTGATATGAATCGCGGTAGTTATCGGAAATAATCGCCTCGATTGCATCAGAATTTTCTTGTTCGACGGCTTTTACGGCTGTGTTGATTACGGCGTTTATTTTCTCCGAATCGGTTTTAACGAGCAGGTCGAACCCAAAAGCAGCGACAGTCAGGAAGGCCGGCAGAAGCCATTGCCCCCAATACCGTTTTTCCGGGAAAATCCTGCGGAGCATCAGCACCACAAGTAAAACGAGAATTGCTATAATCAACAATGTCCAGGGCTGTTCAAAAATATCGAGCATTTTTTGGTTGTTAGTGCTTAGTCGTTAGTATATCGTACAAATCCGAATATCGAATATCGAAATCCGAAACAAATCTGAAATTCAAAATATCAAATTTTCACAAGCGGTCGGTTTTCCAAGGGCTGTATCGGTGAGGTTATCCATCCCTGGCGAGCTGTGGATTTCGGGGATGCGGTTTTCGCTGCTTTCATAATCGGTGCAGAACCGAACAGCTTCGGGAGGTACACAATGCCACATTGCTTTTTGCTTTAGGTCCTGGCCTCATTAGTCTCTTAATTGATAGCCCCTCTGC
>JAUXAH010000310.1 GCA_030614945.1 Phycisphaerae bacterium | reverse complement strand
GCGACTTAGCTGATGCTGTGATGGCTGAATTCGGCAAGCAGGAGGGAACACTCGTCAGTGCGGCGGCTTATCCGCCGCCGGCCAGGCAAAAGGTCTGGGAAAAACTGGGCGTAACTCCTCGTTCAATTGACCGTGAAATTGTTGAGATTATGCACAGAACACACATTGGCGTAGGTTCGGATTACAAGAATCTTGTAAAGCAGGGCCTGCGAGCGTGTCTGGCGGACGGATGGGGCGGGTCGCTTATCGCAACGGAGCTTTCTGATATTTTGTTTGGCAGCCCCTGGCCGATTCGTTTTGGGGCCAATCTCGGCGTGCTTGATGAGAAACAGGTCAATATAGTTGTTCACGGTCACGAGCCGAGCTTGTCAGATATAATCGTGGCGGTCTCGCAGGAGCAGGAACTTATAAAAATGGCGGAGGAGAAAGGGGCTAAAGGCATTAACATTGTCGGTATGTGCTGCACGGCCAATGAGATACTGATGCGCCACGGGATACCGGTTGCGGGCAATTTTCTGCAGCAGGAATTAGCGGTAATGACCGGCGCGGTGGACTTGATGGCGGTGGATGTGCAGTGTATTATGCCTGCACTCGGCTCTCTTTGCGGCTGCTTCCACACAAAGCTCATTACAACTTCGCCCAAGTGCAAGATTGCCGGAGCAGAGCATATTGAATTCGAGGAAGATAGGGCAGCAGAAATTTCGCGCCAAATCGTCATGCTTGCTATTGAGAATTTTGCGAACAGGCAAGGCAAAGTCAAGATTCCGAAGGTGACGGAGCACGGGATTGCGGGTTTTACAACGGAAAATATTTTTTACCATCTCGGCGGCCGATTTCGCGCAAGCTACCGCCCGTTAAACGACAATATCATCAACGGGCGAATCCGCGGTGCGGCCGGCGTTGTAGGGTGCAATAATCCGAAGCAGGTGCACGATTACGGTCACCTTACAATGATAAAAGAACTTATCAAGAACGATGTCCTGGTGGTGAGCACAGGCTGCAGCGCTATCGCGGCAGGCAAGGCGGGGCTGATGAGACCGGAGGCAGCGGCAAAATATTGCGGCAAAGGGCTGTCTGAGGTCTGCGAGACTGTGGGTATACCACCGGTTCTTCACGTTGGCTCCTGTGTAGACAACAGCCGAATCCTGACAATTCTGGCAAACGTCGTGGCCGAAGGCGGGCTCGGCGATGATATCTCAGATTTACCTGTCGCCGGCGCCGCGCCTGAATGGATGTCGGAAAAAGCCGTTTCCATCGGAATGTATTTTGTCGCTTCGGGTGTTTATACCGTTATTGCGGAGCCGCTGCCTGTCCTCGGGGCTCCGAATCTAACGCGTTATCTAACCGACGAAATTGAAAAAGATGTAGGCGGCAAATGGGCCTTTGAACGAGACCCCGTCAAGGCCGCTGGTATGATGCTTGAGCATATTGAGAAGAAGCGCGACGCTCTGGGAATAAACGTAGAGAAGGAGCGCAAGCTTTACGATATGGAAGACCGGCGAGCATTAACCGTCTAAGATGAGAAGAAGCCTAAGTAAAGGAGTTTAGTAAATGTCGAGAATTATAGCTTCGGCAGCAATACGCGGCGCTCATAAGATAGCCAAACAGGCGGAGGATATTTTATCGCGAGCCATCAAAGAAAAAGGCAAAGATTGCAAAGTGGAGTTTCCCAACACCGGCTATTACATACCGATTATTTACTCAATGACCGGAATAGCGGTAGAAAAACTGGCAGATTTCGAAGATGTTATGAAAGAGGAGATAAAACCTCTACTGCCGGAGCCGGTCGATGATGAGTTGTGGACACCTTATTTAGGGCCGACCCTCGATGCTGGTATGGCGACACTGTTCGCCGAGGAGATTATCGAAGCGTGCAAATATTTAGTCGGGCCTAATCCTGTGGACGGCATCTGGCTTGGTGCGGCAGACGATATAATTCTTCGTGAGCGCGGCATCCAGTTTGTTGACGGGACCGCGCCTGGATTTGCGGCGGTAGCCGGTGCCGCACCTGACGTGGAGACGGCGGTCAATATCGCCCGTAAACTGCAGGAGCGGTGCCTGTACGTTTTTATGTCTGCACACCATAACGGCACCACCTTTGCGGAGCAGCTGGCCTCCGGCGGGGTGCAGTTAGGCTGGGATACAAGGCTTGTTCCATTCGGACGTGAGATTACATCGGCTATATATGCCTTAGGTTTTGCCAGCCGGGCGGCGCTTAGCTTCGGCGGCGTTAAAGCAGGCGATTACCGGCGCAACCTGCTTTACAACAAAAACAGGATTTTTGCTTTTGTCTTAGCTCTGGGCAAGGTTACCGATGAATGGTATGCCACCGCTGCGGGTGCGATTAATTACGGTTTTCCCACCATCGCCGATTCCGATATTCCGGAAATTCTCCCTACCGGCGTATGTACTTATGAGCATGTCGTCTCGAATATTCCGCATAGCGAAATTGTTGAAAAAGCCATTGAGGTTCGCGGCTTGAAGATAAAGGTTGCGGAAATAGATATTCCGGTGGCGCATAGCCCCGCATTCGAAGGTGAACGTATTCGCAAGGAAGAGATGTACTGCGAGTTCGGCGGCCAAAGGACACCGGCTTTTGAATGGCTTCGGATGCGGGATATCGGTGAGGTTGAAGACGGCAAGATAGAAGTAGAGGGGCCGGATGTTGAGTCGGTTGAGGCGGGCGGCAAGATGCCGCTGGGAGTTGTAGTTGAAGTGGCGGGGCGAAAAATGCAGGCTGATTTTGAGCCGGTGCTGGAACGGCAGGTTCATACATTTATGAATGAGGCACAGGGACTGTGGCATATGGGTCAGAGAGATATCAGTTGGGTGCGAATCAGCAAAGATGCTTTCAAGGCAGGATTCAAGGTTGAACATATCGGCAAGCTCCTGCACGCAATGTATCACGAGCAGTATTCGAGTATTCTGGACAAGGTGCAGGTCAAGATATTCACGGATGAAAAGCAGGTTTTAAAACTATCGGAAATGGCACGCAAAATATGGGCAGTGCGCGATGAACGTCTTGCGGGTATGACCGACGAAGACGTAGGCACATTTTACTCGTGCACACTGTGCCAGAGTTTTGC